>CAJCIT010000024.1 GCA_903970405.1 Acidobacteriaceae bacterium
CGGTTTTAACGAGCCGGCGGCGAAACTCCTGGTAAAAGACGCCGATGACGAGGCCCCATCCGATGTGACCGAAGAACTCCGAACCCTGCTCGTTCAACGGCAGGTTCCAAGTCGCTGGCGTCAGACCCATCCACGGCATCACGATCTCATGTGCGCCAATCCAAATCGCAAGACCGAAAGCGATGCCCGTCCCGAGGGCGACGATGGGAAAGAACTCAACCAGCGCACCGTAGGCCATTCCGGAAAGGATGCTGAAGGTAAAGTGAATCACCAGGGAGATGAAATTGCTCGTTGGAGCGTGCGTGAACATGGTGACCAGCACCTGAGGCTCGGGGATTCGGTCGAGGGCGCGGGGCGGCCAGGTCACTTCCCATCCCAGCTTGAACCAGGCACCCATTAAGCCGCCGAGCCCGCCGGCAACGATTGCGGCACCCTGATGTCTCATCTGCGGGAGTGTCATGGGGAAGAGGCGTTTGAACATTCGTTTGATCTCCTTAGGGAGGTGCAAAGTCATGCGCCGAAGCGCATTGCCAGCGGATCAAGGCAAGATTGACCCGCAACGGCATCTTAGACGCCAAGAAAAAAATCTTCTGTGCAATAAGAACCACAAATTAACCTCGACGTGGGATTTTGCTGGGTGCCGGAATTTCTCTTCCTCGCCGCGCCGACCTTGCATCCAATGCCCCGGTTATTCCTTCGGGAGCGTGCATTAATGCACAGTATTCAACCTCAACAATCCTGAAGATGGATTTGGCTGCACTCGGACCAGACTTCGTAGATCCGGGAACGGACGCCAGAAGAAAGGCTCTGCATGTGCGGAAGATGTTTGCGCTTTTTATCCTTGTTGTGTGCCGGGGTTTGCCTATTAGTTTCGCCCCTCTATTCGCAGCTGACAAATGCCGACTCTCACGAGAATGTCGACCCGTTTCATGGCCAACTCTTCGGGAACTGGGGAGGAGAACGATCGAAGCTGCTGGAGCGCGGGGTGAAATTCGACTTTCACTCGATCAGCGATTCTCTTTGGAATATCAAGAGCGAGCAGAAGGAAAGATTTGCCAGCTACAACCGTATCCGCGGGACCGTGGACATCGATTTGGGGACGTTAATCAATCTGCAGGGTTGGACCTTCCACATGACCGCAGCCTGGCAGACGGGCGCCAATCTCGGTTCGTATCTGGGGCTTATCGCCAATCCCACTTCTCTTGCGAGCGGGAATACGTTTCGTCTCGATTCCTGGTGGTTCCAAAAAGGCTGGATGAAAGATCGTTTCGCCGTTCGTGTGGGCCAGTTCGCGGGCGAAGATACTTACGGGAACCAGGAATTCGGCAACTCCTTCATCTTCGAGCCCATGGGCGGCCCGACTGACAACCTGTTCAATACCTTCGAGTCCTACGACCCTCCTTCGACGCCCGCGCTGGAGGTTCGCGTTGTGCCCATCAATCATGTCTATGTGAAATCGGCGGTGTTTTCGCAAGATCGCCTGCCGTACTCCAACAATCAAACCGGGCTGGTGCCTTACTTCAATGGCCCCCCGGTGAGCGTATCGGAAATTGGTTTCACGCCGGGCAGGAATGCTTCTTCCATTGCTCCTGCGGACAGCGTGGCCAGTCGCAAGGGATATACCGGCGTATATCGCTTCGGCGCTTCGTATAATCCTGGCAAGTTCACGGTGCCGGGCAGTACGACGCCCCAGCCAGGAAATTACCTGTTGTACTGGATCGCAAGTCAAGCGGTTTGGCGCCCGGACCCCAAGGAGGCGAAAGGCTTAGATGCGACGCTGTCGTATGACTGGAGCCCGCAGAGCATCAACCGCGACTACACGATGTTGACCGCGGGACTGCGCTACAATGAGCCCCTGCCCTTGAAAATTCACAACACGATCTCTCTCGGCTATGTGCAAAACAGTTTGAGTCCGCGGTTTCTGACGCCGGGAACACCGGCTTGGCAGATCGAACATGGCGTCGAGTTCAATACTTTGCTGAACATCTTTCCCATGGTGCTGGTGCAGCCCGTCATCCAGTACTACGCAAACGTCGGAGGCGGCGCGCAGCGTGCGGTCGTTTTCGGCTTCAGAACCAAAGTCGAGTTCTAAGGAAAACTTATTTCTCCCTGTGTCGTGCTCGTGCAATCCTCCGCCACATTAGTCGATTCTAAAAAGTGAGCAATATTGAACAGTGACCGCGTTGCGATTTCTGTACACTCCGCAAAATGTGGGATGGGTCGAAAAGTGTCGGAAACGCGCTACCGTATTCCCCCTAGGTAAGGAACGGTATTGGTTTCCCTAAGTCGGACTGGGTAGGATCGGTTCCATAAAAGATTTGCAGCTGGAGATGTGGCGAAGTTCCCGGCTACTGCGATTGAGATTGATGGGGGAAGGGCGCGTGCTATGCGGGACGAGGAAATCCGGAGACTCGAAGTGAACGGTGAAGTGAACGACAATGATCAGCGCGAACTGACCGAAGTCGCGGCGCAATACCGTGAAGTGCGGACGGCGGAGGGTGGTGAAAGTCACAGGGCATGACCGCTCTTTCATATCCGAGCCGTATAAAATTTGCCTGCTCCGTAGTTTTGATTACGGCAATCAGCTCATGCACTCGCCCGCAGCTACCCGTGTCGGAGAGCCGTCCCTACGAAGGCGCTAGTGGAAGAGTCACGGGCGCGACCCTCAATTCCGCTCCCAACGATCCTGCCGGGGAGTGGCGTAGTCAGGCGCACGACTACGCCAATACCCGCTACAGCACGCTCGATCAGATCAATACCGAAAATGTCGCCAAACTGCGCGTGGCTTGGACCTTCTCTGACGGCACCCTGAACGGTCACGAAGCCGCGCCGCTGGTGGTCGACAACACCATGTATGTGGTGACTCCGTTTCCCGACATCCTCTATGCGCTGGACCTGACCCGCGCCGGAGAACCGATCAAGTGGACCTTCAAGCCCAACCCCGCGCCAATGGCCAAAGGCAAAGCCTGCTGCGATACGGTCACACGCGGCGTGGCCTACGCTAATGGCAAGCTGATCTATAACCTGCTCGACGACCATACGGTTGCGGTCGATGCCAAGACCGGCAAGGAAGCATGGCGCACGAAGATGGGCAATGTGGAAACCGGTGAGACCATGACCATGGCGCCGTTCGTGGTCGGGAACAAGGTGCTGGTCGGCGACAGTGGCGGAGAAATGGGCGTGTGGGGTTGGATCGCGGCGCTCGACGTCAACAGCGGTAAAGAACTGTGGCGCGCCTACAGCACTGGATCGGATCAGCAGGTCCGCATCGGCGATGACTTCAAGCCGTTCTATGCGCGGATGAAAGGCAAGGATCTCGGCACGAGCACCTGGCCCGCAGATATGTGGAAGCACGGTGCCGGCTCGGTTTGGGGTTGGATCTCCTATGATCCGCAACTGAACTTGATCTATTACGGAACCAGCAATCCGTCGCCGCGCGTTCCCGATCAGCGCCCCGGCGATAACCTGTGGACGAGCACGATTTTCGCGCGCGACGCCGATACCGGCATGGCGCGCTGGGCCTACCAGACCACACCTCACGACCGTTGGGATTACGACGCCGTCAACGAAGATATCCTGATGGACCTGCCAATCAACGGCCAGGTACGCAAGGTTCTGGTTCACCTCGATCGCAACGCTTACGGCTACACCATTGATCGCGTCACCGGCGAAGTGCTGCAAGCCGCGCCCTTCGCCTACCAGAACTGGTCCACCGGCTTCGACATGAAAACCGGCACGCCGATTGTCGATCCGGATAAGGAACCACATCCCAACGTCAAACTCGTCAACGTCTGCCCGCCCGACATCGGCGGCAAAGATTGGCAGCCCTCGGCAGCCTCACCACGCACGGGTTTGGTGTACGCCGATATCTTCAACATCTGCATGGATGTCACCGACATCGAGGCCAGCTACATCCCAAGCTCGCCGTTCGACGGAATGGATATGAAGCGCTATCCTGCGCCCGGCGGGAACCTGGGCGAGTTCATCGCGTGGAATCCAGTGACCGGCAAGAAGGTTTGGGGGATCAAGGAAATTTACATGACCATGAGCGGCGTGTTGGCCACGGCAGGCGACGTGGTCTTCTACGGCACCGCGGACGGCTGGTTTCGTGCAGTCGATGCGCGCAGCGGGAAGGTGCTTTGGTCCCAGAAACTGGGTTCGGGAATCATCGGCCAGCCGATCACGTTCCTGGGCCTGGACCACCGCCAGTACATTGCCATCTCCGCCGGCGTGGGCGGAGCGGCAACCGTGCGCGCCGATGAGATTGCTCTCCGGCCCTACGATTTTCCGGCGGGAGGAAATACTTTGTACGTGTTTTCGATCAATGGCGACTCGATGAGCAGCGGCCCAGGCCAGATGACGAGCAAGGACAACGTCTCTACGACGCAACCGGAAACCGGCAATGGCACGCAGCATTGAGGCTCCACGGGCGTTGAGTTTGCGCGAACATCGATGTTTGCACGAATAATTGAGGCTTTATGAACCTGCGGCCTATTCACAGTGCGATTGGCATCGCGGCGCTTGCGCTGCTGTCCGCCTTAGGCGGCTGTAAACATTCCCAGGGCGGCAGTACGACGACTCGGACCGCGAGCTTTCCCTCCGATGACCTCATTGGCGCCGTCCCGTTGGGCCAGGTCGCCGGAGAACCGGCTCGTGTCGTAACCGCGTTGTCGATCGACGACCCTTATCACGACAATCGGCAAGCCATTCAGCAAGGCAAACAACTCTATATAAGCATGAACTGCGCCGGTTGCCATGCCTACAATGGCAAAGGCAACATGGGGCCCGACCTGACTGATGCTGAATGGCGTTACGGCGGTCTTCCGATTCAGATTTACGAAACGATTCGAGATGGACGGCCGCAGGGCATGCCGGCGTGGGGTGCCACGCTACCGCCGGACGAAATCTGGAAGCTGGTTGCCTATATCCAGTCTCTGGGTGGAACCGTGTCGGTCAGCGATTACGAGCATGCGCGACAAGGCGACCAACCGGGCGAACAAGTCGCCCCCGAGGCCCAGGCGGACGCACAGTTCGCGCCCACGACGCCGATCTTCCCGGCATCAATTCCTGACACGACCCAAAAACCGTCAAGTTCGCCAACGCCAGCGAAACCCGGTAATAGGAAGCCATGAACTCACCGGTCGCGCTTCTGTTCAATAAGCTGCCGATATTGCTGGTGGTTCGCGTGGAACCGCCGATGGCCTATCCGCGCACATTTGGACCAGCGGTCGATCCGATCACACGGCTCGGATGGGGTCTGGGCATCATCTCACTCGTTGTCATTGTCATCATCGGCGTACTCCTGCTCGCCGGTGTCTTGCGCGAGCGCGTGGCGTCTTCGGCCGCAAATCCTCATCAGCTAGCGGTGCATCGCGACGCCGGCGGTATGGCTTGGATCTATGTTGGCGGCGGCATTTCCGCGTTGGTTCTCGTCGGCTGTATGGCATGGACGTTGCTCGTTACGGCGGAAGTGACCAAGCTGCCGAGTACTCCCGCGCTGACGGTGCAGGTCACCGCTTCGCAATGGTGGTGGAGTCTCCGCTACCTGAACGCGAAACCTTCCAACATTTTCACGACGGCTAACGAAATTCATATTCCAGTGGGCCAGCCGGTTCGCTTCGAACTCGCCAGCGCCGATGTCATCCACTCATTCTGGATTCCACAACTCGCGGGGAAGATGGATGTAATTCCGGGTCAGACCAATGTCATGTGGTTGCAGGCTGACCAGCCGGGCACTTATCGGGGACAATGCGCAGCTTACTGCGGACGGCAGCATGCACACATGGCGCTATTCATCGTGGCAGACACTCCCCAGGATTTTGCGACGTGGCAGGATCGCCAACTCACAGAGACGACCGCGCCGGCCACGGAAGAGAATCGTCGCGGCGAGCGGATTTTTCAAACGCATTGCGCCGCTTGCCACACCATTCGCGGCATGAATCCTGCCGGAATCTTGGGACCCGATCTTTCGCACTTAATGACCCGCAGCACGATCGCTGCAGGACTACTGGCAAATACACCCGGAAATCTTGCGAGTTGGATCTCGAACCCGGAGTCTGTGAAAGCCGGCACGCGCATGCCGGCTCAAATCTTATCCGAACCCGACCTGGCGGCCGTGACGTCCTACTTGAACACGCTGCACTAGAGGAGTGGATTATGGCTGTTATCGAAACCGATCGCGCTCCGATCATCGCGCGTGCGACGGACGACTCACCGAGTTCGGCGACACTGCGGCAAAGCTGGGAAGGCAGGCCCGGAGTTGGCGGCTGGCTCGCCACGGTTGACCACAAAGAAATCGGTAAACGCTATGTGGTCACCGCGTTCATTTTTCTGATCATCGGTGGTCTGGAAGCCCTTGTGATGCGGGCGCAACTTGCCCGGCCCAACCAGACCCTGCTGACGCCGGAGCAATACAGCCAGTTATTCACCATGCACGGCATAACCATGATTTTCTTGTATGCGCTGCCGGTGCTCTCCGGTTTCAGCAATTATCTCTGGCCGCTGCTGCTGGGCTCGCGCGATATGGCATTCCCGCGATTGAACGCCCTCTCTTACTGGGTGTTTCTGTTCGCAGGCATTTTCCTGTACAGCAGCTTTGTGGTCGGCAAGGGACCCGACGACGGCTGGTTTAACTACGTTCCCTACGCATCGTTGGCCTATAACCCGGGGCCTAACATCGACGTGTATGCACTGGGGATGGTGTTGCTCGGCATCTCGACCACGGTCGGCTCGATGAATTTCATCGTCACTCTTGCTCACACGCGCGCACCCGGTATGTCGATCAACCGCGTGCCGATTCTGGTCTGGGGAACTCTAACGGCATCAGTCGGCAATCTGTTTGCCGTGCCCGCTGTGAGTCTTGCCTTCTTTATGTTGTGGATGGACCGTCAGGTCGGTACACATTTCTTCGATAGCACTGCGGGCGGTCAACCTCTGCTCTGGCAGCACCTCTTCTGGATGTTCGGCCATCCCTGGGTATATGCCATCGTGCTGCCCGCGATGGGCATCGTTTCGGATGCGCTGCCGACGTTTTGCCGGCGCCCACTTGTTGGCTACACTGCCGTGGCACTCGCGACCGTCACCACCATGGTGCTTGGTTTCGGTGTTTGGGTGCATCACATGTTTGCCAGCGGCTTACCGATCCTGTCGTTATCGTTTTTCGGGGCGGCGAGCATGGTCATCGTGATTCCAAGCGCGGTAGCGGTGTTCGCGTGGATTGCGACCATCTGGACCGGGCGACCGGTATTTACTGCCGCCTTCCTTTATTTTGCCGGCTTCGTTCTGTTGTTTGTCATCGGCGGCGTCTCTGGATTCATGACGGCTGCCGTGCCATTGGACTGGCAACTGACCCGCACCTATTTCGTGGTGGCGCATCTGCACTACGTGATCATTGGCATCAATGTGTTTCCCGTCGTCGGTGGCGTCTACTATTGGTTCCCCAAGGTCACCGGACGGCTCATGAACGAAGCGCTTGGTAAGTGGAGCTTCTGGGTTATGTTCAGCGGCTTCAACGTCGCCTTCTTTCCGATGCATATTCTCGGGCTGTTAGGCATGCCGCGCCGAATCTATACCTACGCGAGCGGACTCGGCTGGGGCACCACGAATCTCATCGTCACGATCGGCGCCTTCGTGTTCGCCACCGGCATTCTGCTGTTTTTCATCAACATTTTCCTGAGTCTCAAACGTGGCCAGCCAGCCTCAGCTAATCCCTGGGACGCGGCTTCCCTCGAATGGTCCACTTCATCGCCGCCACCGGCCTACAACTTTGCGGTGATACCCATCGTCGCCAGCCGCTACCCGCTGTGGGAGGATCGCTTGGACGAGGGCCCAGAGCGCAGTTCGGTGGGCGCGGGAATGCTTCTCGACCGAGGCCGTGAAACCATTGGCACAACCCTGCTTGACGCAGAGCCTGATGTAATCCTGAAAATGCCTGGCGATTCGTATGCGCCGTTGCTGCTGGCACTGGCGATGACGGCCGCGTTCGTCGCTCTGCTGCTGCACTCGCGCTGGGGGTTCGGGATTGCCGCCGTCGTAACGGTACTTACGAGCATTGGCTGGCTGTGGCCGGAACGGTCGCTGATGCAAATCGAGACCGGTCATGATTGAGCGAGCATTGACCGAGCGAACTACGAACGAACAGGCGGCGACTGGGATCGCCATTCCCGGTCGCAAGTTCCCGGTCGGCAGCAAAGGCCATCTCGCGTCCGGATGGTTGGGCATGCTGACTTTGATTGCGACCGAGGCGACGCTCTTCGCTTATCTGCTGTTCAGCTATTTCTACCTGGCGTCGCACGCCCTTGGGGCGTGGCCGCCTTCCGGCGCTCCGCACCTGCGCATCGCAGTTCCCGGCACGCTGATTCTGATCGCCGGCAGCGTCGTCATGTGGTGGGGAGAACGCGGGATCAAACGTGGAAAGCCCGGCCAGTTGATGATTGGACTCGCTGCCGCCCTGGTGCTCGGCATCGCGTTCCTTGCCATGCAGGGTTTTGAGTGGAGCGGTGAGCCTTTCAAGCTGCACACGAATGTCTACAGCTCGTTGTACTTCACCATCACCGGATTTCACATGCTGCACGTCATCGTAGGCCTGCTGATGCTGGCTGTCTTGTTGCTGTGGACCGCGTTCGGCTATTTCAGCGCCGATCGTCATTCCGCAGCGTCGATTGGGGTGATGTACTGGCACTTCGTCACCATCGTGTGGCTGGCGGTTTTCTTCACTTTCTATATCACGCCTCGTTTGGGATGATGCCGATGACGAGACAATGACGAAGCAATGACTATACAAGCCTTGCCTCCCATTAACGTTAGCCATCCAGCGCCGCACCGCGGCCGTGTCGGGCTCGCCCCATTGTTATTCGGTATAGCTGCCGCTCCCGTGGCCTGGGATACTCAACTTCTGTTCAGCGTCGCGCTCTCGGGTCACGCGTGCTATCCGCGCAACAAGCTGCTTGCGGCACCGCTGTGGAGCGGCCTATGGTCAATTCTGCTTGCGATCAGCCTGGCCGGCATTGTGCTTGCAATTGTCGGCGGACTGGTTGCATGGCGAAGCTGGCGGCACACGCGCGAAGAACGCCCTGGCTCGGCTCACCATCTGTTGGAGAGCGGCGACGGTCGCACTCGATTTATGGCAATGTGCGGGATGTTGACCAGCGTCCTATTCCTAGTCGCGCTGGTGTTTGGGACTGCTGCGCTTTTTCTGGTACCACTATGCGGCGAGTGAAACGCACCCACTTAGCCATGCTCCTCGGCAGCGCTATGGCGTTCGGTCTGCTCACAGTGCCTGCGGCGGCTCAGACCAGCCACTTCAGCCAACTCGGATGGAATTGGAATCCCTGGATTTTGGCCAGCCTCGCCCTCGCCGTATTCGGGTATGTCTTGGGCTTGCTTCACTTAAACAGCGACGTGCGTGCTCGGCTCTTTGGAAGGTTACGTTATGTGGCATTCGCAGCCGGAATCGTCACTCTGTTCAGCGCGCTGATTTCACCGTTCGACGCCCTGGACGATCAGCTATTTTCGGCACACATGGTGCAGCATCTGGTGCTGTTAATGATCGCGCCACCGCTGCTGATTTTCGGCCGGCCCGCACTAGCCTGTCTCTGGGCTTTTCCGCTACCTGCACGGCGTGTGATCGGTCGCGTCTGGATCAGATCCGGCTTGAAGCACGCTGTCCATGTACTGATGTCTCCTATCTTCGTATGGCTACTCTGCAGCGCGGCCCTCTGGTTCTGGCATCTGCCCGGCCCCTACGGCTGGGCGCTCGGGAGCGAGTCGGTGCATGCGTTCGAGCATGTCTGTTTCTTCCTAACTTCGCTGATGTTCTGGTCGCTCGTCCTTGAACCGCTCGGACGGCGGCGCATGGATTATGGAAGCACTCTGCTCTTCGTAGCCACCTTCGGCGTGCAGACTGGATTGCTTGGCGCGCTCTTAACCTTTGCTGGGCGTCCGCTGTATGTGGCTCATCTGTCCAGCACCGCGGCTTGGGGACTAACCCCGCTTGAAGATCAACAACTCGCGGGCCTTATTATGTGGATACCGGCCAGCCTCATTCATCTGACTACGCTCGGCGTCCTGTTCGTTGTCTGGATGCACACGGCGGAACGACACGCAATCACCGCTGCCGCCACCCGCCTGAATGCGATGTTACGGAATCCGGCTCTGCGTTGAGTATTGATCGGTGCCGATATTGCTATTTGATAATCAGCGTCAGTGGATGCGACCACATCGCAGCGGACGTCACGGCGTCAGGTTTCAACGAATCTCTTAATAGCCTCGCGCCGTAAGTGCAAACGCTTACTGAGAGGGCAGCTCCCTCTGCTTCTGTCGTTGTTCAATTTCTTCGTCGGTCATCTTTGGCGGCAGGCGAATTAAATATAGCTTTTGCTTGCCTTTGAACAGCTGATTCTGAATCACTGGGTCTCGTCCGCAAGCCCTACACTTCCAACTCACCACGTTCCTTGGAACCGTTGAGCGATTCAGCTACGCTGCTCGGATCAATCTCCGCCTTTGCTGATTGTGTTGTACGTTCCTCGAACCGACAGCAGTTCCGCGTGGCTTGGCGGGAACACATAATTCTGCACAAACCAGAGTCTGTCATAGGTGAGGCGGCGCCCCACCACGGAACGCCCATGCTGTTTTACAAACTCACAGAAGTCATCGGGGTAGATGACATGCGCCTGTACGCCGTCAGTGGTCAAGGCTCGCGACCTAAGCCAACCGAGTTCGATCCATTTTTGTATTTCGTCGGGACGAGTGTGCAGTGCGCGAGACAATGAATATTTTGTAAACCATTCACGGCCGGTTCTCCCGCCGATACCGAGACGGTGCAGCATCGAACGAACCGAGCCTGGAGGCCGGTTCAGGATTCTTGCGGCCTCCTCTACCGGGAGCGCAGTAATCAAGTCGAGAAGCCGCTGTTGTTCCCGTTTCGTCCATTCACGATAGCTGCGTTTCCGAGCTATACCGAACTGGCGCACGAACCGTAAGCAAGCATCCCGCGGGTTCCCAGAGATCTCAGTCAGCTTTGTGATCAGCATTCGCCAGTTGGCTTCGTTGTGCCCGAGGCTGCTACCGATTCGTGCCTTGTAGTCTCGAACCAGTCCTCTTGCTTCCTTGCTCCAGCAGAAAGTACGACGCTTGCGGAAATTGTCAGCTTCACTCATACAACCGTGTTCTGGAATTGAGGTCGTAGGGCGGTCCAGGCCCGCCCAGACGCCCACAGCACCGCTTCCCGACTGCCTCCTATACCTATACATGGAGCCGAAACCGGAGTGTGTGACAGGAAAAGTAGCCTTGTCCAGCCAACTTTTTACCGCCGCAACATTTTCTCCGCAACAAAATCGCCGCTAACTGGGTTCTATAAACAAAGCACCGGACTCAGTTGCTCCCGGCCACAGTCTGTACTGCCGCTCCCAGCAACCGGGTGAACCAGAAGTGCAAGAAATCTCGGACGCCGCCACCTCGTCGCTCTTAATTCAAGTTTGTGCGGTGGAACCGCAGACGTGTGTTTCGCTCGGGCAGATTTCGGCAAATGGCGGGACTGGCGACCACGTTCGTTCTGACGCTCGCCCTTCTATGCCTGTCCTATGCCGATGTGAGGCACCGTCGCAATCAGGCTCTCGACGACCGTCATGAAGCGCTCCCGATCCGATTGGATGATCCTGATAAGTCCACAGACCCACTCTTGCTACTCGGACAAGCCAATCGGCTGTATTGGCTAAATAACGGGCCGAAGGCAGCCCCGCTATTTGCAAGAGCAGAAAGGTTATTCGCCGACAGGGGTGATGCGCGGAATGAACTCTACGCAAAGGTGGGGCGCTTCAGATCAGAAGCCGAAACGATGTCCTTTGTAGAGCTATCGCGTTTTATCGATGAACAGCTTCGGAACCCGATCGTGCTCGGCGACGCCAAACTGCGCCTGTGGTGCCTGATTGCAAAGGGCTACACCGACATCGAAATCGACCATCGCGCTGCAAAACGGGATTGGCTGGAAGCTCAG
>CAJCIT010000025.1 GCA_903970405.1 Acidobacteriaceae bacterium
AGACTGAACTGTCCTTTGCCTACCACGAACTCTCAGCATAATAGAGAACTACCGCGCGCAACGGCAACGAACAGGCAAGGAGGCTCGAAGGCCGATTTTCTCAGAGCCGTTGGCGCACGCAGTGGAGGCGATCATTGCGGCGGCCTCTTCTGCCGCGGGCGAGCACCGGCTTCGAAGGCGCGGCCTTCAACTCCCGCGAATTCATCTGCGAGTTCCAGACTTAGAGCGCTAACAGCTATATGCCTCATCGTTATTCCATCGTCCAACCGTGGCTGAGGGTCAGAGATTGCCCTGTAAGGGCCAAGGTCTTTTGCGCAGCTAGATACACAGCAGCTTCCGCCACTTCCGCTACCGTCGTGAACTCGCCGTCCACCGTGTCCTTCAGCATCACCTTCCGCACTACATCCTCTTCTGAAATGCCGAGCACGTGAGCTTGTTCCGGAATTTGCCGTTTCACCAGGGGTGTTCGAACAAATCCCGGACAAATGACGTTCGCTCTCACACCGTGAGGCGCACCCTCCTTGGCAACGGCGCGGCAGAGTCCAAGGATGCCGTGCTTGGCCGTGACGTACGGAGCCTTGAGGATCGATGCGACCTTCGAATGAACCGATCCCATGTAAATGATGGAGCCACCTTGCCCGGACGCGTACATATGACGCAAACAGGCGCGAGTTGTCAAAAACGCGCCGTCCAGGTGCACGGCTAGAATTCGTTTCCAGTCGGCGAATTCCAGCTGCTCAATGGGAGAGATCCATTGGAGACCGGCGTTGCTGACAAGAATGTCGACGCTGCCGAACTCGCGGATAATGCGTTCCACGCATGTGTCAACCGACTCTTCATCGGTAACATCAGTGCGAACGGCCAAGGCGGCAGTTCCGGTGAGCTGTGAAATCTCCGCGGCGGCTGCTTCCGCCTCAGGCAGATTCAAATCTGCAATCGCGACTTCGGCGCCCTCAACCGCGAACGCGTGAGCGATCGCCCGTCCGATTCCAGACGCCGCTCCCGTCACCATCGCAACCCTCCCTGCCAGCCGGGTTCGCGTCATCTGATCGGCGCCTTACAAGCAAAGTTTGCTTCGTCATCGACACTGCCGCGCCCTTGGTATTGAGCGGCTTCGGGATAGGGACAAAGCGGGCGTGTTCTCAGCGGAGGACCGGAGCCCACGTTCGCCGGGAACTGAGAAGCTACGAGCCTCTTAGGTGCTCGGCCATGCTCCACCCAATCGACCACAGCGCCAAGCGCGTCGAAGTGATCCGGGCCCACGCCACCGGCGCAGTGGGTCATGCCGGGCACCATGAAAAGTGCATAGAAATCATCCAGGTTTGTCGCGGAGAACCGAGAGGCAAGAGCAGTGCGGAAGTTGATGGATTCCCCAGGGACGACAAGCCAATCGGACCAGCCATGGTAGATCAGCAACTTGTGCCCCAGCTTGCGGAAAGCGTCGAGATCCGCACTGGTGGCATTCAAGTCAGAGGCAAGCTTCCGGTCCATAGCCGTGACGCTGCGGTCGAAATCAAAGCTGTGCCAGTTCCAATCGCGACCGAAAACCCAGGCAAAAATTGGCCGGAACGGAGGCTGGCCATTGGTCCCAGGGCCTAGATGATCCCATCCGAGTTCGCTACCTTTCGGCATGCCGGGATAGATCTGCCGGCCCGTCCGTGGATTAACCGGCCCACTGTAAAGCCGGTGCACAACTTCGACCTGTCGATGTGTAAGGCAATTGTCGTTATCCTCAGAAGCGGGACATTCAATGGATGCGGGGTCGAAAGAGCACTTCTGAGGATCGCCGATGAGTCCGTCCGCCAGGCCGTCCAGCCCATCGCATGCGCTCATTACGGCCCGCGCCAAAGGTCCTAGTTTCGCAGTTGGAATGTGATCCTGGGGTGTTCGTTCCGTTGAGACAAAATTCCATAGGATGCTTATATGCACGCCGGTTCTGTTGTTGGCGGGCGCACCACCCACGATGCCGTCGTAATCGTCGGGAAAACGCTGCGCTTCCATCAACGCCTGCTCCCCGCCGGTAGAACAGCCTGCGAAGTAGCTACGCGCGGCGGCGCGTCCATAGAAGGCTTCGATTAATCGTTTGGCTTCGACGGTCATTTCGTGCGTGGATCGATAGCCCCAGTCCTTCCAACGCTCAGGGCGGCCAACGAAGGCTATGGCATCTTCGCCGGGCGGCGTCGCCATGCCCATGTCGGTGTTAACCACGGCATAGCCGTGCTTGACGCCCGCAGCGAGTGCTCCATAAGACAGATTACCTGCGAATCCGCCATTGCCCGTCCCCTCGAAGCGTCCGTTCCAGTTTGCTTCCGGCATCCAGAGTTCGATGCGTATCGCGGAATCGGGCGAAGGATGAAGGACAGCGGCAACGCGGCAGAATGGCGGCAGGCCGTCGAATGGCGTCCCGCTCGAGGGAGAGAACACGCCCGATTGAACGGCCTCTGCCGCTGTGATCTCGACGGCGGGTGTCGCTAACTTCCTGAGTTCTTCGCAATTTCCCGCGGCAAGAACCGGCCAAGAGGCCAGCAAGCAACAAAAGGCTCCTGCCAGACGCACGAACGATACGCCGGGTTTCGTCCCAACAGGTTTCGCTTCCATATCAAGCAGTAGGATACTCCGGCAGCGCGCCCGGCCATGGCAGTGTCTGGTTGTTACCTTATGCTGTTTCGTGCGTGCGCGTTCTTGCAGCCATTGTGCTTTCGACTCCATTCGCGCGAGCAAATGTTTCGCGAGGCTCTACTTTTCTTTCAGGAGCTTCAGGCGTCAGCCCAAGAAGGGGATCGGGATGCCGTTAAAACTCGGAGCAGCAAACCCGCCACGATACTCTGATTGAAATTGGCGTCCGCCAGGAAGCGGATCTTCACGCGCGCCTTAGATAGGCGTGCTCTTTAGCTTCGCGCAGACGGGCTGTTAGTAGGTCGCCGGACTTCGGCCGCTCCCTGCGTCATGCGTCCCAACGCCGGCTCCTGATCGCTCAGGTACGCTTCGATCTTTTCTTTGTTTTCCAGGTAGAAGGTAATGGCCCCGTAGATCTTTACAACGGGACCGGCCATCGGAAAAGAGCGGAGAATCCTTCCGGCGATTTGCCGTCATGGAATGTATGAACAACGCTGTCAAGCGAAAGGCTCATGCCGGCGACGTCATATCCACCGTCACGCTCCTCGACGTGAGTTTGCATGTCCTCGATCTCCAATTTCCACTTTTACCGGGCATGCCGCTAGGCAGCAACCGGCCATCATGGGCAAATCGACAAGTGCCCTCCATTGGCGATGACGTATTTTTCGAGTTGCCTCAACAAGCGTCGCGGTTTCGCTGCTGCTGGTGCGGCTTGGTTTGGTCGGGGCGGCGAGATTCGAACTCACGACCCCCTGCGCCCAAGGCAGGTGCGCTACCAGGCTGCGCTACGCCCCGACATTAACGGACTTCTTCATTCTAAAACACTTCCTGACTCGCCGCACACCGCGACGAGGACAAAAGCCACCTTCATCGAGGTTACCGTGTTCGATGTTTACCTGGCTCCTTTGCGGACGCGGCTCCCAATTCGCTCTCCAATTCTTCAATCGTGGGCAAGCTGCCCTTCAATTTCTCCGGAAGGCTCTCGGCCAGCCGGTATTCGGATATGCCGATAGGCTTGTTAATATCGCGAAGCGCATACTCGGCGACGAACCGATCCCGCGTCTTGCAAAGAATGATGCCGATAGTCGGCTGGTCGTCGGGATGACGCAAGAGGTCGTTGACGGCTGAGAGGTAGAAGTTCATCTTGCCGGCAAACTCCGGCTCAAACGCCTTCATTTTCAGATCCACGACGACAAAAGCTCGCAGCTTGAGGTGATAGAAGAGGAGATCGATGAAGAACTCCTCGTTACCGAGGGTGAGCCGATACTGACTCCCCACGAACGCGAAGCCGACGCCGAGTTCGAGCAGAAACTGCCGCAGGTGATTGAGCAAGCCGCGCTCCAGATCGCGCTCATGGGCATCGTCGCCCAACGTGAGGAAATCGAAATTGTAAGGGTCTTTCGTAATGTCCCGTGCCAAGTCGGACTGCGGCGAAGGAAGCGTGCGATCGAAATTCGCAACAGCTTTCCCTTGCCGGCGCATCCGTCCAGCTTCGATTTGGAGCACGAGGACATTGCGGCTCCAGCCATGCTGGATTGTCGCCTTTGCGTACCAGATGCGATCCTCGGATGTATCGAGCTTTTCGAGAATGGCGAGGTTGTGCTACCAGGTGATTTGTGCAAGCACCGCTTGCACAAATGGTTCCTCCGGCCATGCTTCCGCGAACGCACGCATGTACTTCAGGTTTCGCGGTGAGAGTCCCTTCATGTCGGGGAACGATCGCTTCAGGTCCGCCGCCAGCCGATCGATCACCTTGGCGCCCCACTTTTCACGTTCCTGCCGATCGAGAATATCGCGACCAATCTGCCAGTACAGCAGAACCAGTTCACGGTTGACGGCGAGAGATGCGCGCAGCTGCGCCGCCTGAATCCGGCTTTTCAGCTCTGCGAGGAATTGGCCGTAGCTGTCGGACGCAAGCGGTTCCATTCGGGTGATTTCCTCTATGATTGTCGTTCACCTTCGAGACTCCGAGACGCGACTTGCCTCTTTTTACAAGACTCGGCCGAGAGGTATTCACTACCCGACCGTGCCAAAACCGTGTCCAAACTCGTCGCATTGAAGCCCTTGGGGTTAGCTTTGAGCGAACAGCAGATTCCCCAAATTGTTGAAATCAATAGAAGTATGGAAAATTGAAAGGACCGTTTGGAAAGGGTCTGGATGCGCCCAAGGCAGGTGCGCTACCAGGCTGCGCTACGCCCCGACATTCGCTACTCCCTTGATTTTAAAATGCTTCCGCAAATTGCGCAACGACCATTCGATCCCGACCGTGCCAAAACCGTGCCAAAACCGTGCCAAAACTCGGATGCGCACAGTAGACCGTGTCAAATCCCGAGGCCGTCTTTTCAATGGCTTAGGCTATCTGCGTCGCTCGCTGACTGGCCGGAAATGGGCAATTCCGATTCTTCGATCCAGTTG
>CAJCIT010000026.1 GCA_903970405.1 Acidobacteriaceae bacterium
AAGAAGAGGATGGGAAGAAGGAGCACGGCGATCAGGGGTAAAGTGCGCATCTGCGCCTCGAGTAAGCGCCTGATGGTTACACCCCAGCGGCCGCCCACGGTGTGATGCATCAGCAGCACTCCCAATCCGCCCAGGCTGAACCCCGCCCAGTAAATGAACGCAAATAGATAGGATTGAAAGAAGGCCTGCCGGTTCCCGAAAAAGCCGGCAACGCACAGGATGAGGGCCAGCGAGCCGACCACTCCCGAAACCCGCTCAATGCCCGTTGCCTTCGAGCTGAGACGTTCCGGCGCGACGGGTATGGTATTCCCGCGGTGAGGGTTACTCACTGTTGACCTCCCGGAGCGGCGCCGGCGGCCGCAGTGGAATTCTGCCGCGCGAGTTCAGGCGTTGCGTTCTGGCTCAACTGGAGCGCCCGAATATAGGCGGCAATCCGCCAGCGGTCGTCCACCGGAACGCGGGACGCGTAACTATACATCGCACCGTAACCGTTGGTCATGACGTCGAAAAAATGCCCGATCGGCGCGCCCACCAGCCGCGGATCGTGATAGCTCGGCGGCTGCCGCAAACCGCGGCTGACAATCATGCCGTGCCCATCGCCGAGGCGGCCGTGACAGGGGGAGCAAAAAATGTTGAAGCGCTGCTGGCCGCGCGTCAGATCGGCTCGGGTCATTTGAATCGGAAGGAAATCGATGTCTTTTCCATTTTCTTTCCCGGTGTACCGGGCGTCGTCGAGATGCAGTTGTCCGCGCGCGACAGTATCGTCAATGGCCGGCCGGGCCGAGCGTCCATCGTCGAAAAAGTCCGTCGAGGCCAACGGCTTATAGCGCGGTTGATTGTGCATGTCCTGGCGGCAAGCCGCGGCGCAGAGCAGGGCCGCCACGCAAGCCAATGCCGCCGCCTTATGCCGGTACAAGCGTCGCCTCCATTCCACCGATCTCGCTCAGGAACTCCAGCGTCTCCGCGCGGCCAAACTTCGGATCGGACGACTCAATGACGAGGAAAAAGCCGTCCCGAGAGGCCTTGGCGGTAAATTGTGGGACATTGAATACCGGATGGTAGGGCTTCGGCAGTCCGTTCATCGCCAGCATGCTCACCAATGCCGTCAGCGCCGATAGTAAGATCATGCATTCGAAAGTAATCGGGATAAACGAGGGCCAACTGAAGGTAGGCCTTCCGCCGA
Source organism: Acidobacteriaceae bacterium (assembly GCA_903970405.1). Lineage (GTDB taxonomy): Bacteria > Acidobacteriota > Terriglobia > Bryobacterales > Bryobacteraceae > CAJCIT01. The sequence goes on from CAJCIT010000026.1 coordinate 1,184, forward strand.
CGTTCAACGGGTAGGCCACGCCAGTAATCCAGTAAAGCAGGCCGAAACCGCCCGAGACTCCGCAAATGCCGCCAATGAGAACCGCCTTCGCTACGTTGTTGCGCTTAAAGCCGATGGCCTCGGCAAGGCCATCCACCGGCATCGGCGCGAACGCATCCATACGCCGGTAGCCGTGTGCGTAAGCCTGCTCACAGGCTTCGATCAATGCTTCCGGCGAGTCAAACTCCGCCATCGCTCCGTGGATGCCCGGCAGTTCGCTGAGGGTCGTTTCAGTCATGAACGGCCTCCAGTTGCTTCTCGTGATGGACCACCTCGCGAACCTCAAAGATGGAGATCGCCGGCAGGAGCCGTACAAAGAGGAAAATCAGCAACATGAAAAAGCCCAGCGTGCCGGCGTAGGTGGCCCAATCCCACTTTGTAGGAACGTAGATGCCCCACGACGACGGCAAAAAGTCGCGATGCAGACTGGTTACCACAATGACGAACCGTTCCAGCCACATTCCAATATTCACGACGATTGAAATGAGCCATACCAGAACCAGATTCATGCGCACCTTACGAACCCAGAGCGCCTGCGGTATCAGGATGTTACACAAGATCAGGAGTCCATATGTAAAGCCATAAGGCCCGGTGACGCGGTTCCAGTACATAAAGCTTTCGTACTTATCGCCGCTATACCAGGAGAAAAAGGCCTCCATGGAATAGCCATACGCCACAATAAGTCCCGTGCCCAGCATCAGTTTGGATGCCGCCTCAATGTGCCGCATGGTAATCAAATCCTGCATCTTGTACCAGGACCGCAGCGGAATGATCAAAGTCAACACCATCGCGAAACCGGAATAGATGGCGCCGGCAACGAAGTAGGGCGGGAAGATGGTGGTATGCCAGCCGGGAATGATACTGATGGCAAAGTCGAAGCTGACGATGGTATGAACCGACAGCACCAGCGGCGTGGCTAGCCCCGCCAGCAACAGATAAGCCTTCTGATAGCGATGCCAGTGAATCGCCGAACCCCGCCAGCCCAACGCCATCACTCCGTATATCTTGCGCACCCACAACTTCGGTGCGTGGTCGCGCATCGTGGCCAGATCGGGAAGCAGTCCGACATACCAAAACACCAGCGAGACTGTGCCGTAAGTTGAGACGGCAAAGACGTCCCATTCCAGCGGGCTGCGCGGCTGGGGCCACAGCCACATGGAATTCGGATAGGGGAACAGCCAGTAGGCCAGCCATGGACGTCCCAGGTGCAATATGGGAAACATTCCCGCGCAGGCCACGGCGAAGAGCGTCATGGCCTCCGAAAAACGATTGATTGAGGTTCGCCAATCCTGTTTCAGCAGGAACAGCACCGCCGAAATCAGAGTTCCGGCGTGGCCGATACCGATCCACCATACGAAGTTGATGATGGCGAATCCCCAGGCCACCGGTATGTTCAATCCCCAGATGCCCGTACCCTTGAAAAAGAGAAGACCCACGGCCAGCATCAGCAGGTTGACAAAGCAGAAGGCAATAAACGCGCCCAACATCCACTTCTTGGGCGTGTTCTTCCACGGAAGATAAACCACGCCGCTGATGCGGTCGCTGACCGTCCCGTAGTTGTGACCCGGGCCAAGAATGGAATCAGGGCCGGGATCGATCACCTGGACGTTGCTGTCCAGGAGTTCTTCTTCAGGATTCCTGGTTGCCACGCTGTCCTCTTAGTGCCTCATTGGGATTTCGAACATAACCGAGATACTTCGTGCGCGGGCGCGTGTTCAGGTCGTCCAACAGACCGTAGTTTCTGGGCGCCGCCTGTAACTTGGACACCTTGCTCTGGGGGTCGTTCAAGTCGCCGAACGCGATGGCCTGCGTCGGACAAACTTGCTGGCAAGCGGTCAGGATGTCGCCATCGCGCACGCGGCGATCTTCCTTCTCTGACTTAATCTTGGCCTCCTGAATGCGCTGAATGCAGTAGGAGCACTTCTCCATCACGCCTCGGCTGCGAACGGTGACATCAGGGTTGCGAAGCCCGTAAAGGCTCGGGGTTTGCCAGTCGGAGTAGAGATAGAAGTTGAACCGCCGGACCTTATAGGGACAGTTATTGGAGCAGTACCGCGTTCCGACGCAGCGGTTGTAAACCATTTCGTTCAGCCCTTCGGCGCTGTGGACCGTGGCTTCCACCGGACAGACCACTTCGCACGGGGCATCCTCGCAGTGCATGCAGGGAACGGGCTGGTTATACATCGCCGGCGCGTCAAGGTCGCCGGAATAATAGCGGTCGACCCGAATCCAGTGCATGTGACGCCCGCGCGCTACCTGGTCTTTCCCGACCACGGCTATATTGTTCTCCGCCTGGCAAGCGATAATGCACGCGCTGCAGCCGGTGCACGTGTTCAGGTCGATCGCCATCCCCCATTTGTATCCGGTGTACTGCCATTGCGGCGGATAGAGTGTTTCACCGGGAGCAAGAGGCTTGTCTTCTTCAGTTGGAAAGTCGGGATGCTTCCGGAACTCTGTCAGATCGGCCGCGTGGACCGGATGACGGCCGGCCATGGTCTGGGTTTCCTGAACATTCGCCAGCCGGTAATGTTCTCCGGTTTTG
>CAJCIT010000027.1 GCA_903970405.1 Acidobacteriaceae bacterium
GGCCAGTTGACTGACGGCCTCGGCAACACTGTCGACTTCAAGAACACCATCATTATCATGACCTCGAACCTCGGCGCGCGTTTCCTCGATAAGCGCGGCCAGATCGGGTTTGCGTCGCCCACCGCCGGCGGCGCCATTCCGCAAAAGATCGAAGACATGGTGCTCGGCGAGGTGAAGCGCGCTTTCAATCCGGAATTTCTGAACCGTCTGGATGAGGTCATCCTCTTTACGTCGCTCACGGACGAAGAGCTGCTGCAGATCATGTTCCTGCTGGTCGATCAGGTGAACGTCAACCTGGCCACCAAGCAGATCAAGATGCGTCTTCATGTAGACGCCGCGAAATACATCCTCGAAAAGACGTGTGGCGACCGCAGCTATGGCGCTCGGCCGTTGCGCCGCGCCCTTCAGAAGTACGTCGAGGATCCGCTTTCCGAAGCGCTGATCCAGGGCACGCTGCCGCGTCCCGCCGAACTGGACGTCTACCTGGGAGACAACGGACTCTACTGTCGTCAGATAGGCGATCTAGAGGGCCAGCCCGTGGTTGTGGGCGAAGGCGACCTCGCCGTGGCCACGCAAGGCCTACCGCTCTACCTCTTTTCGTAGTAGCCTGACTTAGTCGCTGACGCCTTCAGAGCCGCGACCGTCAGGGAGCGACCGGTTGTCCGGGCAAGACTTGCTTCAGCAGTCGCTCCCTGACGGTCGCGGCTCTGAAGGCGTGGGCGCGTGTTGTTTTTGTCTCCAGGATTTTCACACGCTCTCACGGTCGCGGCTCGGCCGTGGTCATTTCTCCGCCGTCGATTTACACTCGAGCACCAAGTCTGTTACAACGGGAACGCCCACAATGAATCCTGCCCATCCACCAATGACATGGCGGCGCACGGCTGTCGCCGCCTGCCTGCTCTACACTCTGTCCGCAAATGCCCAAACCCAAGGCATCGATGTCACAGCCAAGCTTGACGGTTTCGATGCTTACATGGCCAAGACGCTGAAGGACTGGAATGCACCTGGCGTCGGCGTCGGCATTGTTGTGAACGACAAGCTTGTGTTTGCCAAGGGCTACGGCTATCGGGACTACGAAAAGAAACTCCCCTTCACAGCGGGCACCATGAGCCCTATCGCTTCGAATACGAAGCTCTTTACGGCGGTCGCGGCGGGCATGCTGGTTGAGGAAGGCAAGCTCACCTGGGACAAGCCGGTTCGCGACTCCGTGCCGTCCATCCGGTTCTATAACGACCAACTCAACAACTCAGTGACGTTGCGCGATATGCTCTCGCACCGCACTGGTATCACCCGCCATGACACCATCTGGTACAAGTCTGACTTCACGCGCAAGGAACTGTTCGAAAAGCTAGCGTATCTGGAGCCGGAGCAGCCGCTGCGCCAGAGATTTCTCTATAACAACCTGATGTTCGCGGCGGCCGGCTACCTCATTGAACTGCAATCGGGGAAAACTTGGGAACAGTTTGTCCGGGAGCGAATCCTTGAGCCGCTTCAGATGACCTCCACCAGTTACTCAATCGCCGACATGTTGAAGCGCCCGGAATTCGGGGTCGGGTTCACTGAGCGGCGAGACTCGTTTGAACTCTACCGGATCCCCTACTACGAAGACATTGGCGGCGTGGCGCCGTGCGGCGCCATCGTTTCCAACATCGAAGACATGTCACACTGGCTGATCGCGTTGATGAACGGCGGCAAGTATAACGGCAGGCAGGTGCTTCCGCCCGAGGTCTTGAAGGCAACGCTGGAGCCGGCGATCGCGCTCCCGAATGTCGGCCTCGAAACCAGAGGCTGGGCGGAAGTCCTCAATGCGGCTTACGGAATGGGCCGCGAAACGGCGTCTTACCGCGGACACCTGATTACTCTTCACGGAGGCGATTTGCCGGGCTTCCACACCCAGGTCTCTTTCATGCCGCAGGAGCATATCGGCGTCATCGTTTTTGAAATCGGCAACCACAGCCAGCCGCTTTACAACATCGTTACCTACAACGTCTACGAACGATTGCTGGGTATGAGCCTTACTCCGTGGAGCGAACGTCAACTCGATATCCGGCTGAAGAATAAGAAGGCCGAGACAGAATCGCGAACAAAGAAAAATGAAGGCCGCGTTCCGGATACGAAACCGTCGCATGCCTTGGCTGATTATGCCGGATCCTATGAGAACACAGCCTATGGGGTTATGAAGATTGGACTCAAGGACAACCAACTCCAATTCGATTTCCACAAAATCCGAATGCCCATGACCCAATTCCACTACGACCGTTTCGATACACCCGATGACGAGCAGGACGGGGAATGGTCAGTCAACTTCCGAACGAATCCGCAGGGCGATATCGACCAGGCGGTGATGTCACTGGATGAAGGCGAAGCGGTGTTTCTCCGCAAGCCGGAAAGTATTGACTCGAAGTTGATGACCCAGTTCGCGGGCAACTACTTGTTGCCCGGCGGCTCAACGTTCCAGATTGTGCTCAACCCGGATGGGACTTTGTCGGCGGTGCTGCCCGGCCAGGCGGCGCTTCCGTTGATCCACACCAAGGGCTTTGCGTTCCGCACGCCCCAGTTTTCCGACCTCATCCTGGAGTTCGTGGTTCAGGACGGTCAAGTCAAGGCGCTGAAACAAAGGGACCCTTCCGGCGAGTTTACGTTTCCGAAGAAATAGCGAATACGAACGCACACAGCCCTACTGAGCCGCAACCGTCAGAGAGCGACCGGTTTATATGACAGAACCCCACTAACCGGTCGCTCCCTGACGGTCGCGGCTCAGTAGGCGTGGCTCGGAAGGGGTTGCGGTCAACGGTCCCGGCTCAAGAGGGCCTGGGACGGAACTGGTGAACCGGTTGAAATAAGACCTGCGGCTAAGGCGGTCAGGAGCAGGCTCACACCGAGCGCGCCCCAGGCGAACCAGTCGCCCGTCTTTGTGTAGAAGGTCTGCTCGGTGACGCGGCCGTAGGAGAGCAAGGCGGCGGCGAGGGTGTAAGGCGGCAACCGGCGCCGGACGCGGCCCCCGGGATCGATCACCGCCGTGATGCCGTCATTGGTGGACCGCACAATGAAGCGCCGGTTCTCCACGGCGCGCATGCGTACCAGACTCAGGTGTTGGCCATAGGCGGCGCTGTGGCCGAAGTAGCCGTCATTCGAGAGATTGAATAAAACGTCTGCGCCCTGGGCGGCAAACTGGCGGACCCCTTGCGGGAAGGCCGATTCGTAACAGATGAAGACGCCCAACCGTCCGTCGGGCGAGTCCAGCACCTTCGCTTCACGGCCAGGGACGAAGTCGCCAATCTCACGCGAGATCCGGTTCACCCAACTGAAAAGCGGCGGAATGAATTCGCCGAACGGGACGAGATGAATTTTGTCATAACGGCCAGCTTCCCGGCCGCCGGGGATCAGCAAAACGGCCGAGTTTAAGGGATCATGTTCCGGCGTGTAGGCGACGGTGCCGAAGAGGAAACTGCGGTCCCGGGCCAGCGCGCGGGCCTCGCGTTGAAACTCGGGGTCGTCGTAATAGTAGACAGGCCCCGGCACCTCCGGCCAGACCACCAGCGGGGCGGGGAAGGATCTGGAGAGAGCGAGCAGGCGATCTTCGTAGGTTCGCCAGCCTTCGCTGGTCCAAACGGTTTCCGGATCTACATTGGGCTGCACTACCAGCGCCTGATCGGTGGTTGGGAGGCCTACTGGAACCGGCGGAAGCAGGAGCAACAAGGGCAAGACCAGGAGCGGCGCAAGGACGACGCGCTTTCTTCTGAGCAACACGCAGGCGAGCGCGGCCGAGAGCATAACCAGGACGAATGAAACCCCGTAGACGCCGGTGAACGGCGCCACGCGCAACGGTACGGACATGTCGATGGCCGCATTCCCCAGCGCCAGCCAAGCGAAGCCAAACGTGCCGTGAGTGCGTTCGATGCCGGCCCATAGAAGCGCGACAGCGGGCAAAACGTACCAACGGTGCATCAATGGACCAGCAAGGGTGGCGAACAGGCCCATGTGAATCGCCTTCAGGGCGCAAAAGAGGCAGAAGCTAAACCAGGCGAGCCACGGCGAGAGGTAGCCGTGGACATGCAGGACGAACTCGATCCACGGACAGACAGCAAACCAGTACACCACTCCGGCAACCCAGCCGAAAAGGAAGCGAGAGGCGGCGCCGCGGGAAGTGAATTTTAGCCGCTGCTTTCCGCGGCCGCTCCCTGACGGTCGCGGCTCAGTTGGCGGGCTCCAGCGCCGCGCGGCCACGATGAGGAGCGGAGTCAAGGCAAACGGGGCGAGTAAGTGGAAATCGAACGGCGGGAAACAGAGAAAGAGCAGAACTCCCGTCAGGACGGAAAGCAAGCTATCGAAGAGAGCGTGTTCAAGGGCATTTTGCGGCGTCAGGCGACTGGGCCGCCATTTTGGCGCGATCACCCGGCGGCGCCCTCGGCCTCTTCGCTGACCAGGTCAGCCATGTACGAGCTGCGGACGAAGGGTCCGCTGAAGACCATCCTGAAGCCGAGACTCAGTCCGAACTGCCGATAGCGTTCGAACTGTTCTGGCGTGACGTACTCGGAGACAGGGAGGTTGCGGCGGGTGGGCTGCAGGTATTGGCCGATGGTGGCAACATCGACGTTCGAAGCAAGGACATCGGCGAGGAGTTCCTGGACTTCGGCGGGGGTTTCGCCCAAGCCGGCCATGAGGCCGGATTTGGTGAGCGCTTCCGGGCGGTAGCGCTTCGCGAAGGCCAGGACGTCAAGCGACTGCCGGTAGTCGGCTTGCGGGCGGACGCGGCGGTAAAGTCGCGAGACGGTCTCCATGTTGTGGTTGAAGACGTGCGGCCCGGCATCGAGCACGCGCGCGACGGCCTCCATGTCGCCACAGAAATCAGGCGTCAGGACTTCGACGCGCGCCGCGGGCAGGGCCGCGCGAACTTCGCGAACGGTTTCGGCAAAGTGATGCGAGCCGCCATCCGCCAGGTCGTCGCGATTGACGGCGGTGATGACAACGTAGCGCAAGCCCATGCGCGCGGCCATCTCGGCGACGTGCCGGGGCTCACGCGGATCAAGAGTGAACTCGCGCTTGGCCGCCGAACCCTTCGGCACGGAGCAGAAGCCGCAGCCGCGGGTACAAAGATTGCCCAGAATCATGAAAGTGGCCGCGCCGCGATGGAAGCACTCATGTATATTCGGGCAGCGGGCGGATTCGCAGACGGTGTGAAGGTTCAGTTGGCGGAGCTGCTGCTTGAGCTCTTGAACGGACTGAAAGTGCGTTTCGCCTTTCCGCAGCCACGGCGGCAATCTCGGCTGAGGAAGGGAAGCAATTTGGACCAGGGATTCAGGCGGCACGAACCTACCAGTTTCGCACGCAAGAGCGAACAGCAGGAAGCGGGAAGACGGCGGGCGTGCGCCGGCAAAATGAATCCAGCTTAAAACGTGCGCTGGATCATGCCTGTAAAACCCTTCTTCGTCAAGGCTTCGCGACGCGCGGCAAGGTCGCTGTTGTCTTTGATGGGGCCTACCAGAACGCGGAAGAGTTTATCGTCGCCGGGCTTGGCGGCGACATGCGCGGGGAAGCCGGCTTTGGTCAGCACATCGGCCACGGCTTCGGCCGATTCTCGCTTTTCGGCCGCCACTTGCAGGAAGCGCTGGCCGGGTTCGGGGGTGAAAAGCTCATTCGAACGGGGCGCGGGGAGATCGGGCAGCGGGGCAAAGGCGGGGCCAGCCTTCTGTGCCGTTCCCTTGTCGTTGCCAGGCTTGGGCCTAGGGTGCGTGTCCTCGCGGGCGCCAGCCGCTTCCTGCCTTCCGGAATCGGCCTTCTCGACAACGGGCTGAGGCGCCGCCTCAGGCTTTGTCGTGGATTGATCTGCCACGGCAGGAGCGGCGTCAGGCGGATCGAGAGATCTTGTTTGCGCGCCGGCAGAGGTGGCGGGTATGTTTGGCGCCACCGCATCCATGGCCCGCTTATTGAACGAGCCGCGGCCCAGCATATACCCCGCCAGGAAGAATACGCCCAACAGCACCGCTATGATGAAGAAGATTCCGAGCAACTGTTTATTGCCCAGGAGAAATTCAGTTTCGCCGTCCGCATTCCGAGACATTTCTACCTGAAATTGTACTTGAGATTCGATTACGATCAAACAGACAGTTTTCGCACGGCGCGACGGGTCGCGAAAGCGGCGCCCGCGCGAAATGCCTCATTCGGTCGCTTGGGATGCCGGCTCGATGTTGTCGATTTCCGCCGGAGCGCGCAACGGGAGTTCAAACCAGAATGTCGAGCCGGGGCCCGGGTCGTTATTGAAGGTCCCAATGCGGCCGCCCATCAGTTCCACCAGTTGCTTGCTGATGGTGAGTCCAAGACCTGTGCCGCCAAAGCGCCGGCGCGTGGTGCCGTCAGCCTGGAAAAAGGCTTCGAAGATCCGCTCGCGCGCGGCTTCGGAGACGCCGATGCCGGTATCGATGACAGAGCAGCGCACGACATCCTCGAAATCCATCACTGAGAGCTTGACGTGAACCGAGCCGGCCGCCGTGAATTTGATGGCGTTGGCAATGAGATTGGTGAACACTTGCCGTACCCGGACGCTGTCCCCCACCATGCGGCTGGGCACGTCCGGCGCGATATCCAGCGTGAGTTCCAGATTCTTGGCGGTGGCGCGGAGCTTGAGCAGCTTAATCACCGTGCGCAGGCTCTCGCCGATGTCATACTGGCCCTCTTCGAATGAGATGCGGCCCGATTCGATCTGAGAGACGTCCAGAATGTCGTTAATGATCGTCAGCAAGTCGTTCGAGCACTGATTAATGGCCTCGGCATACTCCTGCTGGTCCGCATCGAGTCGGGTGCCGAGCAGCAAGCTCACCATGCCCATGATGCCGTTCATCGGCGTGCGCAGCTCATGCGAGGTGTTGGCCAGGAACTGCTCTTTGAGCTGCGTGGCGTCGCGGGCGAGTTTGAGGGCTATGCTCAGTTCTTCGTTTTTCCTCTGCAATTCGCGCGCTGATTCCTCCAGCCGCTGCTGCGCCTGTTTGCGGTCCGTGATGTCGCGTCCGATGCCCTGGACGGCCACCGGCTGGCCGCGGCGGTAGAGAATTCGCGTGCTCACTTCCAGAAACCGGCGGCTGCCGTACTTGGAGACGATGGGCAGTTCAAAGTGCTGGGTGGGACTGCCCCCCAGATGTGCGCGGATGCTGTCGCGCGTCTGATGGCGGGCTTCGGGAGCCACCAATTGATCGAAGCTGTGGCCCAGGACTTCGGCCCGGGCATAGCCGGTCAAGTACTCGGCGGCGCGATTGATCGCCAGAATCTTGCCCTTGAGATCGTTGAGAAAGATGACGTCATTGGCGTTCTCAAACAGCTCACGAAAGCGCTCCTCGCTGCCCTTCAGCGCCTCCTCGGTCAAATGGCGGGCGGTTTCATCCTGAATGACAACCACTCGCAGGTCCACCCCGTCCTGGTCAACGGAGAAGGTGACCATGGTGACGACAAGGTCCTGCTGCGATGCGCCGCGCTGGAGGAACGGGCCAACTGTATTCACCGGACGGCGCAATTCAGTGACCAGATCCTTATTGTCGCGGCGCTCCTCGGGCGAGAAGAGATCCAGCAGCGACATCTCCTTCATCTGCTCAGCGCTGTAACCATAAAGGGCAACAGCGCTATCGTTCGAGTCCCTGATCTGAAGGGACGATGGTTCATAGACAATCGCCGGCAAGGGATTGTAAAGAAAAACGCGATAGTGGCGCTCGATCTGAGCGCGAAGGGCCGATATTTCATCGGCCGCCGCAGCTAGCCCAAACACTTGGTTCTGTGCGGGACTTTGGATGGCTTGGCCTTCCAACATACTTATAGGTTAAACGTTAAAGGTATCAAGGAAACATCGGCGCGTCTATCGGATAGATCCCATATGCGCTCGGGAATTTCTGGGTTCGGTAAACTAAAGCCGACCTCTTGCGCCGGGCAACGGCCACCGAACGGCCTGTGGGCTTTCGGATAATTCGCGCACAACGGCCACCGAACGGCCTGTGGGCTTTCGGATAATTCGCGCACAACGGCCACCGAACGGCCTGTGCGCTTTCGGATGATTCGCGCACAACGGCCACCGAACGGCCTGTGCGCTTTTCCACGGTAACTATCGCACATGCCCACCAACGCCCTGATTCAAGAGAAGAGCCCCTACCTGCTGCAACATGCCCACAATCCCGTGAACTGGATGCCATGGGGAGAGGACGCGTTCCGGCGGGCGCGCGAAGAGCAGAAGCCGATCTTTTTGTCGGTGGGCTATTCCACCTGCCACTGGTGCCATGTGATGGAGCGCGAATCCTTTGAAAACGAAGGGGTGGCGGAGCTTCTGAACCGCGATTTCGTCCCGATCAAGGTGGACCGCGAGGAGCGGCCGGATGTCGATCGCGTCTATATGTCCTTCGTGCAGGCGTTTTCTGGCGGCGGCGGCTGGCCGATGTCGGTATGGCTGACGCCGGACCTGAAGCCGTTCTTTGGCGGAACCTATTTTCCGCCGGATTCGCGCTATGGACGCCCCGGATTCAGCGCACTGCTCCGCCAATTGGCTGATGCCTGGCGGACCAGACGCGACGACGTTGAAAGATCGAGCGCCGAGATTTTGGACCGGTTAAAGAGCCACAACCAGGGCGAAGCGGGGTCTCAAGAGGCCGGCGGCGTCGGCCGCGGGGTCATCGACCTGTGCTTCGAACAACTGCGGCGGTCTTTCGATTCGCGATGGGGAGGGTTTGGCGGAGCGCCGAAGTTTCCGCGGCCGGTATCGCTTCGATTCCTGCTCGGCTATCATGCGTTGGCGGGCAGCTCCGAGGCGCTGGATATGACCGCCGAAACGCTGCGGGCGATGGCGGCCGGCGGTATGCATGACCAGCTTGGCGGGGGCTTTCACCGTTATTCCGTGGATGCGCGCTGGTTTGTGCCTCACTTCGAGAAGATGCTGTATGACCAGGGGCAACTGGCTGCCGCGTACCTGGAGGCGTATCAGGTAACGCGCGAGCCCCTTTTCGCAAGGATCTCGCGGGATATTTTCGAATACGTTCTGCGCGACATGACCAGCCCCGAGGGCGGCTTCTACTCGGCCGAGGATGCCGACAGCCTGGACCCCGGCCCGGAGCGCCTTGAACATAAGGCCGAGGGCGCGTTCTATGTGTGGCGCGCGGTTGAGATCGAGCGGTTGCTGGGGCGTGAACGGGCCGCGCTCTTCGCTCACCGCTTCGGCGTGCGGGTGGAGGGGAATGTCGACGAAGATCCTCACGAAGAGTTCCGGGGCAAGAACATTTTGTTCGAAGCCTTCACGGTGGAAGGCGCCGCTCGGGAGTACCGGCTTGACCCTGCGCGGGTCGAAGAAATGCTGGACGGCGCGAAGAAGATTCTGTTCGACGCGCGCGAAAGGCGGCCCCGCCCGCTGCGGGACGACAAGATTCTGACGGCGTGGAATGCCCTGATGATTTCGGCCTTCGCGCGAGGCTACGCTGTGCTCGGCGACTCAGAGTATCTTCAGGCGGCGCGCGCGGCCTTGCATTGCATCCGGACTCGCCTGGTGACGGGCGAGGGGCAACTGCTGCGCCGGCTGCGCGAGGGCGAAGCGGCGATCCCTGGTTTCCTGGATGACTACGGACTGTTGCTCAATGCGGTGCTGGATCTCTTCGAGGTGGAACCGGAAGCGCAGTACCTGGAGTTTGCGTGGACTTTGGCGAACGCGGGGCTGGGGCAGTTCGAAGACAGCGCGGAAGGCGGCTTCTTTAGTACGCGCGGCAATGACCCGAACATTCTGCTGAGGATCAAGGAAGAGTATGACGGAGCTGAACCGTCAGGGAATTCAGCGGCGATCGACGGCTTGCTGCGGCTGACGCAGGTTACCGGTGACCCGTCGTATGCCGGCCGGGCGATGAAGGGTCTGGCATACCTGGCGCCGAAGGTTAGCCGTCAGCCCACGGTTGCGCCCTATCTGCTGCTGGCGGCAGCACGGCTCAACCAGGTGCCCGAGCATGTCATTCTGCGATACGAAAAGCGCTCGCCTGAGATCGACGCCCTGATCCAAAAGCAGCGCGATCTGTTTCGGCCGTTCACGCCGGTGCTGGCTCTGACGGATGAGCAGGCGGCGGCGCTTACGCTTCACGCTCCGTTTCTTTCCAGCTTGCCGCGCCAGGGTGCGCTGACGCTCTACCGGTGCGCCGATTTCGCGTGCCGGTTGCCGGAGGTTTTGGCGTAGGCCAAGAAAAACGCTCAAGTCATTTTTCAGACTTGAGCGTTGCTTCTGCTAAACCCGCTTTGCTGTGTCACCCACACAGCGTCGGGACGGGCGGCCGGTCAGGGTTATGTTGCCATCACTTCTTGACCGATGAGACGACGTTGCTATCGTTCTGGGCGGCGCTGGTGGACCACACGCTGCTGGTGGACCAGACGCTGCTAGTAGACCAGACAGAACTGGTAGACCAGACGCTGCTGGTGGACCAGACAGAACTGGTGGACCACACGCTGCTGGTGGACCAGACGGAACTAGTGGACCAGACGCTGCTGGTGGACCAGACGGAACTGGAGGACGAGATGGAAGCCACGATACTGTTCGACGCGCCCTGCGGTCCCACCGCGCCACTGGCGCCAAGTGAGAGTGCCGGTCCGTAGGTGGCGAGCGCATTGGTGGCCGACGGGGCGGCGCCAAGAGAAGAAGAGGAACCGAACTCGACCAGAACCTCTCCGGCGGCCGCGTTGAAGAGCGCAGTGGGTGAGAGCGCGCTGCCGCTGGGCGTCCAGGTGCTGCCGATAGCCGCTTCGATATCGAGGTAGCCGGCGCCGACGGTAAACACGTCGTAGCAACTGGTAAAGCTTTGGAGGGTGGTTGGATCGTAAGCCACGCTCGATGACGGGAAGTTCTTATTCGCGGTGTACATCAAGCGCGCTTTGACCTGATCTGGCGTGAGCCCAGGGTGAGCTTGCAGCAGGGCTGCCACGCCGCCGCTCACGGAAGCGGCGGCCATGCTGGTTCCGCTCAGCGTGAAGTATTCGGTGGAGTTCGCCATGCTGGCCGTGCCGTTATAGTAGCTGACGGGCACTCCATTCAGGGGGAACTCACTGACTAAGGTTGCGGAGGTGGATGCCAACAGCGAAACAACGTTGTTGCCGGGAGCAACGAGGTCCGGCTTCACGATGTTGTCGTATAAGCTGGGTCCTTTTGAGCTGTAGCTGCCGATGAGATCGTCCGTGATGGAATCGGTGCCCATGGTCTTCATGGCGCCGACGGTGATGACATAAGGATCGTTGCCCGGGGCGTTGATTGTGCCATAGCCATTCTCGCCCGCTGTGTTATCGCGGCCGTCATTGCCGGCGGCGACCACCACCACAATACCGGCCTGCCAGGCTTGTTCAACCGCTTGGCAAAGCGGATCTTCCAGATAGCTCTCCGATATCGGGCGGCCGAGCGAGAGATTGATGACTCCAATATTGTCTTTCGCCTTATTCTGAATGGCATACTGAATCGCCGAGATCACCAGACTGTCAGCGCTTACGCCATAGCTGTCGACCACCCTCAGATTCACCAGACTGGCGCCGGGCGCCATACCCTGTAGATTCCGGGTGCAATTCGGGCACTGCGAGGAAGCGCCGTTGCCGGCGATGATGCCGGCCACGTGAGTGCCGTGGCCATAGGCGTCCGAGCCGTTACCGCCTAGGAAATCGTAAGTATCGATGACAATCGACTTTCCGTTTGCCACCAAGTCAGGATTGGAGCTAATGCCGCTGTCAATCACGGCGACGGTAACACCAGTTCCGTTATAGCCGGCCTGCTGGGCAATCGCGGCATTGGTGGCGGCGTTGGTGTAATCGTCCGTAGGTTGGATTACATGATCCACCGAAACATGTTTAATATCCGGGTTATTCGAAAGAGCGAGAAACGCGGAAGCGGGCATCGTGTAGGCGAGCCCATTCACCAGGGTGACGTCGCGGTTATGAACGCCGCCGAGGCTTTTCAATAGCTTGCGATGTGCCGAGGTAGGCGTCTCGTTGAACTGAACGATAACGGCAACCTTGGAGGAAGGATCTACCTGCTGCAGATCCGAAGAGAGATTCGCATACCGGACCTGGGCCCCCAGGAGACCGGTAAAGAGAAGTGCAATGAGAACGGTACGCATATAGTTTGTAGTGACTCCTGATTTGCGACTGCGAACTTGGTGACAGTGTGAGAACGCCATTCGCATGTTTCTCTCATCGCCGGGTTGGGAAGAAATTGAACCCCGCCAAATCCTTATACGGTTGGGTCTAAGGTCCAAACCGCGCCATGGTCGCTCGCTGAGGACGTGAAGGATCCTGGCGACAAACGGACGCACCTACGCCGACTGAGCCGCGACCATAAGGGAGCGACCCCGGTTGGGTATGACGGGACAAATAACCGGTCGCTCCCTGACGGTCGCGGCTCGGAAGGCGTGGGCCGTGCGGCGGAGACGTTCCCCTGACAGATTTCGCGATCTCCGGACGATAAGTCCCTCATAAGTACTGAATCGAGTCGACTTGACACGCGAGGCAGTTACTTAGTGCTATATCGAGCGAGAGCTACAGGGGGCGGTACTAAATGAATTGGGAACAGAAGATCTGGCAGGCCTACCGCTCCATACTCCGGGCCGGCGTAGGGAGCTTGATCCTTAGTCTTGCCACGCCAGGCTTCGCCGCGCTCGATCCGTCGCGCGCTTTGACGCAATACACGCAGGATCTATGGACGATGGCGCGCGGCCTGCCGAACAACTCCATTCTTGCTATTGCGCAGACGCCCGACGGCTATCTATGGCTGGGCACGGAAGAAGGACTGGTGCGGTTTGACGGGGTGCGCTCCGCGGTCTTCGACAAGCAGCTTAAGGGCAACCACGTGTCCGCGCTGTTGACGGGCCGGAACGGCTCTTTGTGGATTGGCACGCAGGGCGGCGGGCTGACGCAATTGAGCGGCGGCGCCTTCAAGACCTTCACAAAACGCGACGGCCTGACCAGCGATTCAGTCCTCTCGCTCTATGAGGATGCGTCGGGCGTGTTGTGGGCAGGCACCGATGGCGGCGGCCTGAACCGTTTTGACGGTCGGACCTTTACTTCGCTGACCACGCGCAATGGCCTGCCGAATGACTCGGTGTTTGCCATTGCCGGGAGCGCGGACGGGAGCTTGTGGGCGGGCACGCACGGCGGACTCGCGCTGGTTAAGAATGGCGCGATTACGTCCTATACGGACCGCGACGGGCTCTCCGATAACTATATCCGGTCACTGGCGGTGGGAAACCATCATGACTTGTGGATTGGAACCAACAGCGGCGGTTTAAACCGTTTCGAGAACGGACGGTTTACGCATTTTCCGGAGCAAGGCGGGAATCCGTCGGGATCGGTTTGGTCGCTGTACCGGGACTCGGCGGGGAGTTTGTGGGCAGGGTCGCTGAAAGGGGGACTGAGCAGGTTCTCCGGGAGCACGTTCGCGAGTTACCCGGTGAAAGAGGGACTGCCGTCGAACCGGGTGTTCGCAATTTTCGAAGATCGCGAAGGGTCGCTGTGGCTGGGAACAGGCGGCAGCGGACTGGTGCAAATGCGAAATGGATCGTTTGCCGGCCTGTCGACCAAGGAGGGCTTGTCGAACGATGTGACGCTGCCGGTGATGGAGGACCGCGAGGGGGCGCTGTGGATAGGAACGAACGGAGGCGGCGTCAACCGCGTGAAAGACGGCCGCATCACGGCGTTCACCACGGCGCAAGGCCTTTCCGACAACCTTGTCTTTTCGATCGCCGAAGATGGGGCCGGGACGCTGTGGGTTTCCACGCAAAAGGGCCTCGATCGTTTCAAACAGGGGCGGTTTGTTCCTTATCGGGGGGGCGGGCTTCCGCAGGGCGTGATCTTCTGCCTCTACCGCGACCGGCGCGGGAGCTTGTGGGCGGGAAGCCGCGGCGGATTGAGCCGCTTCAACGGCGACCGCTTCGAGACTTACACCACGGAAAACGGGTTGTCGAGCAACTTTGTCGTTTCACTCTATGAAGATCCACGCCACGTAATGTGGATCGGCACCCGCGGCGGCCTTAACAAATTGGAGGCCGGAAAGTTCTCCAGTTACACGACGAAGGATGGCTTATCGAGCGATGCCCTATGGTCCCTCGCCGGCGACCAGGACGGCACGCTCTGGATCGGTACCAGCGGCGGAGGCTTAAACCGGCTCCGAAACGGGAGGTTCACCGCCTACACCACGGCCGACGGGTTGCTGGACGACGAGATATACCAGATTTTGGACGACCAGCATGGCTTCCTTTGGATGAGCTCGAACAAGGGCGTCTTCCGTGTGGACAAAACCGACTTGGCGGGCGAGCGCCCGGTGGGTGGGCTCCACATCAGATCGTTCGGAACCGCGGACGGATTCCGCAACCAGGAGTGCAACGGCGGATTCCAGCCGGCCGGCTGGCGCAGGCATGACGGACGCCTGGTGTTCCCCACCATGAAGGGCGTCGCGGTCGCGGACCCTTTGCGTCTGGAACTGAATCGGATCCCGCCGCCGGTTGCGATTGAAGGCGTGTTGGCGGACGGCGTCTCTTTCGACGCACGAAGACCGATCTCCGTGCAGCCGGGCCGCGGCCAGTTGCAATTCAACTTCACCGCGTTGAGTCTGGTGCAGGCGGAGAAGACCAGGTTCAAGTACCGGTTGGAAGGGTTTGAGCGGGAGTGGACGTCGGCCGGAGAGCGGCGCGTGGCGTATTACACGAATATTCCGCCAGGACCGTACCGCTTTCGAGTGATGGCGGCGAATGCCGACGGGGTGTGGAATGAAACAGGCTCGTCGGTTGAGGTCGACCTCCGGCCGCATTATTATCAGACCGCTTGGTTCGTGTCGCTTTGCGTGGCTCTGGCGCTAGGCGTCGCAGTGGGCCTGTATCGTTTGCGGATCAGGCAGTTGCATGAGCGCGAAAGGCGCTTGGTGAGGGTAGTGGATGAGCGCACCCACGCCTTGCAGGAACAGGTGGAGGCGAAAGAGAAGGCACATGCCGAACTCGCGGACGCCCAGCAGCGGCTCATGGAGCTTTCCCGGCAGTCGGGAATGGCGGAAGTGGCGACAGGCGTATTGCACAACGTGGGGAACGTGCTGAACAGCGTCAATGTCGGCGCGTCCGTGATCGGCGGGAAGCTGCGCGAATCGCGGCTTGACCACCTCCAGTCCGCGGTAAAGCTGCTTGACGATCATTCCGCTCACCTGACGCAGTTTGTGGCCGAGGATCCGAAAGGGCAGCGCCTGATTCCCTATTTGAGAAATCTCGCGGCGCATTTGCTATCGGAGAGGGAGTGGGTGCTGGGGGAATTGGAGGACCTGTCGTCGCATATCGATCACATCAAGGAGATCGTCTCCACGCAGCAGGACTATGCCAAGGTCTCCACGCTGGTGGACCTTGTGTCGCTACCGAAGCTGGTCGACGATGCGGTACGGATGGTGCAGCCAAGCGCGCAGCGCGATGACGTAACGATTCTGCGGGACGTTCAGCCGGTACCTGATGTGCTGGCCGCGAAGCATAAGATCTTGGAGATCCTGGTGAATCTGCTGCAGAACGCGGTGCACGCGATTCTTGAGCAGAACGGTCCGGTCCGGGTCATTTCCATTCGGGTGCGGAGGCATGGGGATTCGGTCCGGGTGGAAGTGCGTGATACCGGGATCGGGCTAGCTCGGGAGAATCTTACCCGAGTCTTTGGCCACGGGTTCACGACCAAGTCAAAAGGGCATGGGTTTGGCCTGCATTCCGGCGCCATCGCGGCCAAGCAGATGAACGCCGCCCTTTGGGCCGAAAGCGACGGGCCGGGGCTGGGCGCGACATTTGTTCTGGAACTGCCGTTGCCCCAAGCGGCGGAGTCAGCGCCGGTGGCGGCCGGGGTTGACGAGAGTGGCGTGAAGGCGGGGGGTTAGTCGGGAACACGGTAGGGGGCCGGACGCACGCGTCTATCGCCGGAAAATCAACAGCACCCCGTTCCCGAGAGCGTGCCCGTCGCATCAATGACCGATTCCCGTTCAGGCCATTTTGTCGCGGCGATCCGCCGGCGGAGGTCGACGAGTAGCTTTTCCGAAATCTCGATGCGGAACGGCCGGATTGCTGTTTCTTCGGACGGTGCGCGCAGGTTCGCCCTATGCGGACCAATGGCGGACGTGTCAGCAGGAATTGTTTCAGCGCCGCATAGGACCGGGAGCAGAGAAAGAGCGGGTGCTCCGTTCGCGACTATCGCGACTAGGACACCACGGACCATGCGCGTAAACGAGATTGGTTGCATTAGGGACTCCTTTGGCTCAATCAGGTGAGCATTCTGTCGCTCGTGAGAGTGCACACCTTACGCCATGAGCACTGCGGGAGCTCATCTGTGGCTATTCAATTGAAATTGGGCAGCTTCTTTATGTATCAATTGCTTTCGCATTGTCTGCTACCTCGTTACCTCGAAAAGTGGGATCGTCCGAAGCGGCGTGTATGCCGTTGCTGCAATCAGCGGCGGGCTCGGAGTGCTGTAAGGAAAGCCCTGTACCACGGAGCATTCGCACGAATAATAGTTGGAGGAGATCTTCGTCGCGCACAGCCCGGACATGCAACGCCGGCTCAACGAACCGCTCTCGATGATCGTGCCGCTCTACGAACAGACGAGGAGCTTCGCACCCGTGGCCGAGCATCTCAGCCTGAATCGGGCTGCCGTGCGGCGGCTGATGCGGGAAGCATCGACGGCGCTGCTAGCGAAGCGTGCGGTGAAGGCGCAAGCGGCGGGAGCTTACATGTTTGCTTTGGTCGACCGGAGCGATGCGAGTGGCACGGGGCTGAGCAAGCGGGAGCGCAAGAAAGACGGGACGCTGTACCATCGCGATCCGGGGTGCTGAGGGCGTTCCGGATCGATGTCAGAGACAAGCTCTAAACTATTGATTTAATGTGGTTTAGATGGTTGCGGGGGCAAGATTTGAACTTGCGACCTTTGGGTTATGAGCCCAACGAGCTACCTGACTGCTCCACCCCGCTCTTCAAGAGTACCAAACCCGCCAGCGGTTGCCGAGCCTCCGCAAATCATCGAAGCCGCATTCCTCATCGAATCAATGAAAAGCTTAGCGGACGCACGACAATGTTCGAAATGTTCGACACGATCTGCGCATCCGACAGTCCGGGCTGAGAACTGAGGCGCTTCCATTCGGGGTCCACCACAAAATCGTGCCAGAGCTTTTCTCGCGCCGCCAGGTCGTCGAAGGAAAGCATGTACGTGAGACTGGGCTGCCTCGGCCCGATGATGGTTTCGCCAAAGAACACTGGCCGCAGGCCCACCCGCTGGAAAACGGCGATCTCGCCCGTATTGAACATCCTCAGCTTCTTCGCGAGCGAGGCCGGCGTCTGAGACTCGTAGGTGCGCATCTCAAAGATGCGGGCCGGACGATGGTCGTTCGGATCGGCCAGCGCCACATCCGGCATGCCGTCGAACGTTCGCAACAGACTGCTTTCCAGGCGCACAAACGGGTAGCCCGTCTCCGTGTCCAGCGCGCCGAGTTCCTTCTGATAGGCCTCATCGGCCGCCAGCTTGGTCAGCACTTCCTGCATCACGGCAAGTGAGCCGTACTGCGTCATGCTAATCAGCAGCGGCGAGTCTGGCCCGATATAGCTGTTGAATGCGCCCACCAGTCTCCCGCCGGCCCTCCCCAAAGCGGGAAGGTATGAGGCGCGCAAAAAGTCAGAGAGCCTGCTGAACTGATCCTCAAAGCTGTTGTGAAGTTTGTAGGTCTTGATTTCAAGGAACGTATTGGCACCCCCTGTCGCCGCCGCGCCTGAGGAACCCAGGCTCCCCGCCACCGCCGTTGCGGCCAATCCGGTCAACACATCGCGTCTGTTCATCACCACGAGGTTACCAGTGCCCCGCTCACGCCGCCGTTTGCGAAAGTTAGCGAGGGCTTACACCCCGGCGGCCAGGCGAGGGTCCGCTTTTTCAATCAGTCCTCCAAAGCGCCGCTGCCGTTTCGAATAATCGGCAAGCGCCTCCGTCAGGTCGTCTTCATTGAAGTCCGGCCACAGGACCGGCGTGAAGTAAAGCTCGGCATAGGCGCACTCCCATAACAGGAAGTCGCTCAAGCGCTTCTCGCCGCCGGTGCGGATGAGTAGATCCACGTCGGGACTATCGAGTTCAGCGGCGAAGCGGCTCCGGTCTCCATCGTTCGCCAGGCACTTGGACGCTTCCACCAGCGCGTCCCTGCTGGAATAATCCACCGCCAGCCGTAGATGTAACTGCGAACCGCCGCGCGTTATCCGTTCAGCCTCTTCAATAGCCAGGCGGGCGCCCTCCGGAATGCGGTCGCGCCTGCCAATCACTGAGAGCCTGACGCCGTTTTCCCGGCACATATCCATCTCTTTCGCCAAATGGGTTTCAAGAAGGAACATCAAGGCCCGTACCTCGGCCGGGGGCCGCTTCCAGTTGTCCGCGGAAAAAGCGTAGACCGTCAACGTTCCAATGCCCTGGCGCGAGGCGGCCTTGGTCACGCCGCGAAGAGCGCGCTCGCCTGAGCGGTGTCCGGCGAATCTCGGAAGGCCGCGCCGATCAGCCCAGCGTCCATTGCCATCCATGATGATCGCCACGTGCAGAGTACTCTGTGTCATAAAGTATTTGCCCAAAAAATTTTAGCGGTCGCGCATCGCCTGAATCAAGGCTTCCATGTGATCCAGATAACGCTCCAAAGCTTTGCGCCCGCTCGCCGTAAGGCGGTACTCCGTTTTCGGCATGCGGCCTTCAAAGGACTTTGTACAGGTGATGTACTCCA
Source organism: Acidobacteriaceae bacterium (assembly GCA_903970405.1). Classification (GTDB taxonomy): domain Bacteria; phylum Acidobacteriota; class Terriglobia; order Bryobacterales; family Bryobacteraceae; genus CAJCIT01. The sequence continues at coordinate 18,725 of CAJCIT010000027.1, forward strand.
CCTCTTCCAGCCGCCGAGCATGCACGCTCAGGTTACCGTCAGTGGTGTGCAGCAGCCGTTTCAATTCGTTGAACGTCAGTAGTTCGTTGACTGCCAGAGCACTGACAATGCCCAGGCGCATCCGTTCGTGGATGATGCGGTCCAGTTGCGGCAGCGTCGTCTCAAGAGAGTGCGCTTCCGCCTTGGGCGTTTTCGGCGCGCGAGGCTTGGCCGTCAGGTCGGCTGAGCGTGCGGTGCTCCCTTTAGCCACCGTGCCTCCTTGCGATCAGAAAACCGAAGACGATGTGGATGCCGCCAAACCCGCCCATGAGCCACGCATTCTGCCAGGCAGCAGGTGAGAGCAGAGCCAAGCCTCCGAAGAGCATGAAGCAAATGCCCATCACGGGAACGATCCGGACTGAGAACGCGCCGCCCGTTACCACGGCAACCCCATATAGCAGCAGCCACATTCCGGCAATCGTCGAAACCTGATCCAAGCGCAGCAACACGCCGGTGAGAATGGCGCCCGCAAGCAGCGGCGGCATAAAGCTGAGCAGCGCCCGGCGCGCCGGCTTCGACTTCAGCGGAGCGGAGATCCTCTTGGACTTCCAGCGGACAAAGGTGGTGGCCACAACACCGGCCGCCGCGGCTTCCGCCAGCCACACAAAGAATTGTTGACGGAGCGGCAGCCTCAGGGCGGCCATCCCAGCCAGCAAGGCGCTGATGCCGATCACCACTCCGCCCCAACCGGGCACCGCCGTGAAGGAGGACGCCCGCTCCATCGTGTCCCGGATGAAACGCAGATTGTCGGCGGCGCGACTGTCAATGGGGATAACTGGAGGTTCGTAAATCTGGGCGCGCTGGGCGGAGGCCATGCAGACAGTGTACGCCGAGAGACTTTACGTTGTAAAGCCGAAAATTGGCCGCCACTATCTCAAATTACGCCTGCCTAGAGCACAACTCGCGAGTCGCCGTCGCGGCGCGTGATGCGCTCACGATCCAAATGCTCCAGCAGTGGAATCGCAAACTTTCGGGAGATCCGCGTCCACTCCTTGAACTCGGGAACAGTGAAGCGGCGGCCTTTATGCGAAGCCAGTGACTTGCGAAGGTGCTCAATCGATTCGGCATGAAACACCAGATCGCCGCCGAGGCGAACCAACCGCTTCGCCTTCACCAGAGACTCAAGCAAGTCGCGCGCGCGTTTGGGATCCAGCGTCACCGTGGCCAGTACGGTTGGGAGTTCTGGTGGAGAGAAACCGCCGGCGCGATACGCATACTCGATCTTTGCCAGCGCCTCCTCCTCCCGCGGCGCCAGCGCTACAGAATGTGAGGCCAACGCAACCGTCTCTCCGCGCACCGCGAGGCCAGGCGTGCTCTTCAGCAATCCGTCCGCGATCGATGCCTCAATTCCCGGAAACAACCGTTCGCGCAGTTGGGCCAGAGCGATGCCCGCGGAGCTAGGATGCTCGCGATGGTGCTCTTGCAGGGCGGCCACCAGTGCCGTTTGCTTGGCAGCCGCCCACTGATTCGAAAGAACACGGCCCTCCGTCTTGGCGAGCCAGAGGTTCCTGTCTGCTTCAATCGCCGGCAACAAACGCTCAGCGGGCACTCCCAACAGCCGCACTGACTCCAGGAGTGTCCGCCCAGATGCGCTTTCTGCCACATAGAGCAACAGCCGCTGCTCAAGAGGCCCCGCCGCGAGTTTTCTGAGCCGCGCCACCGCTTTCTCGCGGCTGACGCGAAACGGCGGCTGGACATCCACCACCACGCCGCCACCCAATGTTCGGGCCGGCGAGGGTTGCCGCAGAATGAAGCGGTCACCCGGAAGAACAAGGATGGGCTGCCGCAGAAACACTCGCGCCAGCACCCGCTTCCCCTCGTGTTGTGACAGAACCTTCAAGGTTCCATCCACCTCGGCCGTTCCAGTGTGCAGTTGAATCGCCATGCGCTGCCTTGGGATGGCTTCACGCGGCGCCGCGGCACTCGCAGCCATGAGGCGCTCCGCCCATTCGAAACTGACGTCCAGGCGCTGAGTCATTTCGAACGCGCCGGGGCGCGTCAGCACGAAGCCGCGCGCGATCTCGGCATGTTCAATACCGGCTATGTTCACCGCGGTCCGGTTACCTGCCGTCGCTTCCTCCACTGCGGCGCCATGCACTTGCAAGCCGCGGATGCGCACCTGCTTGCGGCTTGGCAGAACCTCCACTGATTCGCCAACTTTCAGGCGTCCGCTCAGCAGCGTGCCCGTCACCACGGTGCCAAAGCCTTGCTTGGGAAAGCTGCGATCCACCCACAGCCGGGGGATCAGGTCCGCATCGCGCGCGGCCGCCTCCGCTGCTGTTCTGAGCAAGGCGCGCCGCAGGCCATCGAGACCCGCGCCTGTCTTCGCCGAAACCGGAATCAACGGCGCGGACTGCAGGAACGAACCGGCCACCAGCGCCTCAACCGACATTACCGTCTCGGCCAGGCGATCGCCTTGGGCAAGGTCGGCCTTGGTAATGGCGATCACACCCGACCGGATCCCGAGCAACCGGCATATCTCGAAGTGCTCTTCTGTTTGCGGCTGAACGCCGGCATCCGCCGCCACTACGAAAAGCACGGCATCGATGCCGCTTGCGCCTGCCAGCATGTTCTTGACGAACCGTTCGTGGCCTGGGACATCGATGAAGCTGAGGCGTGAACCATCATCGGCATGCCAATGGGCGAATCCCAGATCGATCGAGATGCCGCGTTTCTTTTCCTCGGCGAGCCGGTCTGTGTCGATGCCCGTGAGCGCGCGCACCAGTGATGTCTTACCGTGATCGATGTGTCCGGCCGTTCCGATCACTATGCTGTTTGAAACGGATTTTCCCGCCGTCATGGGTGTGCCTTTGATCATTATCGCGACCGGTAGCACTCGGTTTTCAGCTTCTGTGTATACTACGTACCGGCGCCATCCGAATGCCCCGCCCGTCTGCTATTCGGTTCTACGTTCCGCTGTTTGTAATTCTCTTGGCTTTTCTCGCAATCGAGATCGCCTTTCTTCCCATGCCCGGCATTCAGGAGGACGAAGCGCTCTTCGCTTTACCCTTTCTTCACGGACACCCCCCACTCTATTCGCGAACAGTAGGTAATGTTCAGATTCCTCTCATGCTGATGGATTACATCGGAGCGTTGAAAACCTGGATTTACTGGCCCATCTTTAAAATCTGGCCTCCCAACGTATGGAGCATTCGCCTGCCGGCGTGCTTTTTCGGCATGCTCACCATTTGGATCCTCGCGGAGCTTTTGAGACGCGCGGCTTGTCCCGGCATTGCTCTGTTCACGGCGCTGCTGCTGGCCACAGACACTCCCTTTGTCCTCACCAACGTGTTCGATTGGGGACCCGTCAGCTTACTCTTGCTCAGCACCGTGTTGTTACTGAACCTGTTCCGCCGGTTCTTGGAGTGGGGGAAGCCAGTTTGGCTGGGCGCTGCTTGCCTGCTGGCAGGAGCCGCGGTCTGGTACAAAACGCTGTATCTGGTTGTGGTGGCGGCCATGGCGCTGTCTTGCTTGTTGGTTTTCTGGGGACCCTTGCGGAAACGCATGGAGGCTTCGAACATCTTAGTAGCGCTGCTTTTTTTTCTTGTTGGCGCGGCGCCGCTGATCGCATTCAATCTGCAGCGGGGCGGCTCTACGCTCACCGCCGCGCATTCTCTGCCGGCGGCGGCAGCCAGTGAAAAACTGATGATGCTGCAACATACACTGGACGGCCGCGCCCTGGAACACTACATGTTCCGCAGCTTTCCCGGAGAAACGATTGCTTTGACCGGAGCGCCGATTGCTGAGTTAATGGTCCACTGGTACCAACAAAGCAGCTTCCATCCCGCAAGCTTCCTATTCCCTGCCGTGCTACTGGCGCTGATCGCGCTGCCCTTTCTGCGCAACTCACCGTCTTCTCGGCCGCTGATTTTTACGCTGTTATTTACATGGCTCGCTTTTGGCGCGGCGGAAACCGCAATGTTATCGTTTCGCGATGCCGGGGCCGGCGTGCACCACACCGTTCTGTTGTACCCGGCGCCACAATTTATCGTGGCCGCCACCGCCTGGATCTTCACCCATCGGATCTTTACCGAACGGCGGCGCCAGCGGATGGCGGTGTGGGCAATCGCGCTCGTGATGGCAGCGGCAAACCTATGGTTGTTGCGCGGCTATTACGAGGCTGGGAAACAAGCTGGTTTCAGTGTCTTCTGGACAGATGGTGTCCAGAATCTGGCGGGCGTCATCGCCTCCACACATCTCCCCGTGGCATTTCTAGACTGGGGCATCCAGAACGGCATCCAGGTGCAGATGCATGATCGAATTGAGATTGTGAACCCCCAGCCGATTCGTTCAGGCGTGCTCTACGTGGCCCATTGCGCCGGCTACATCATTGATGAATCGCAATCTAAGCCGTATGAGCCGTCATTGCGCCGGGAACAGATCGTTACAGACCGCCACGGCGCACCCCTGTTTTGTTTGTCCACGAAGGAGTAGATCGGAAGGCCTGCGCGGAAGCGCAGCTTAGGCAGTTCCCTACAGCCCCACCCTGGGGCACTGCGGTATGCGGTCGAAATCGCGGTCGAAGGTGCAAATCCCCGCAAGCTTGTAGGTCACGACAACCGCCGCGTGCACTGCATCGCGGGCTGACAGGGCCACGTCGCCGTCGGCAAGCCGCTTAGCTTCGTCCATCACCTGCCCGGTGACGGCGAGGACTTCTGGAAACAGCCCGCGCGCCAGATCGTACACCGCCCGTCCTTCCGGCCACCGATTCAGTGCGCGATAACGATGGATAATCTCCTGGAGGACCTCCGCGTCCACGGTGGCCTCTAGCTCTCCTGCCGCAACTCGCCTGAGGAACGCAAGGGCCAACGCCTTATTGGGATGCTCTGCCCCACCGGCATACATCAATACATTCGAATCCACCAGGATCATCGCCGCTATGGGAGCCGCTCAACCGGCCCCACCGATTCCCGCTCCATTTCTTCCGGCGTACCTACTGGAAGTTGAAGCGCGCCGAGTTGATCGACCAATGAGAGCCGCCCCGAAGGACTGACCAGCGAGTACTGGACGCGGCATGCCTCCCGAACCAGTTCGCCCACGCTTGAATGTCGCCGTTCGGCGAGGCTAGCCAGTCGATCATAAAGGTCCGGCGGGAATAGAATTGTGGTCTTCTTGGTTAGGGTCTCCATATGCGTATCCATATCCATATCAGGATACCATTTCCCCCGTCCAGGCGTTTCTCAGAAGGGTATAAGCCCTTTCGCCTCATAGATTTCCCAGGAAAAGGGGACAGACGTCTTTTTTAGACGCCCTCGGGAAAAGGGACAGACGTCTTTTTTTAGACGCCCTTTTACTAGGGCAGGACAGCGCTCCTGTTTATGCCTCATGATTTCAGGCGCTTGCGCGCTGCAACCCCGGCGTCTCCCGGTGGCTCAGTGAGTGGCCGGATCTTGGATACAGACGGCGACCCGCTAACGATGTAAAGCTTTGGGAGCTAAGCGCGAGTCCAGGGATACCGCCGGGCCGCCATGAAGCGGGCGAAACTACGACGAACCAGACCGGAGACTACCGGTTTGACGGCCTATCGCCCGGAACTTACTATGTCAGCCCCATCCAAGCTCATTGGATTACGGCACGAAACGAATACACGTGAACAGTTCCGGAAAACCCACAAAGCTGCAGCCGCTCATCACGTTCTATCCCGCCTCCGTCTCCTTCGCCGAAGCGGAGGCCATAAAGCTTGACGCCGGTTCGGAGCGCGCGGGCGTTGACATCCGCATCCTGCGCGGTCCGACGTTGAGCGTGAAGGGGAGAATCGCCGGAATTACGGATTCGGCTACAAAGTACTTAGTCAGCGCCCACGAGGAGGGTCGCTCGCAAGGGTCGCGCAGACAGAAGTTCTTCCGGGAGGTGAATTTATCTTCCCGCAGCTCGCGCCGGGAACGCACGAACTCTATCTGATCGAAAAAACCGCGCAGGGCCAAGTTTATAACGGGCGGGCCAAAGTAACTCTCGCCGATCGGGATGTGACGGGAGTGACCATCGTTCCCTTTAAACCCGCGCAGGTTCGCGTCCGCGTGGTCAAGGAAGGTGAGGAAGACAAACCGCTGATTGAGGGCGGGGTGATGCTCAAGCCAGTAGAGCAGGACGATGGCACTCGACACATGGTAGTGGGCTCGATGGTTCAGAATGGCGTGTACCTTCTCGACAGTGTCCCGCCTGGCCGGTATCAAGCGCTCTTTCCCGGTGTCTCGGATTGTTACTTGAAGTCGGTCCAATTGGGCGTTCGGAATCTCGACCCGAATTCAATCGAAGTGCCGGATGGCGCGGTGCTCGATCTGTTACTCGTTTACAGCCGGAGTGTGGCGGCGTTGAGCGGCGACATCGAAATCACGCAGCCGCCCGCGCAAGATTCCGCTCAGCCCCAGCGTCCCATCGAAGTCCTGCTCATTGCGGAAGACAGGCTGCCCCGCTGGGATGGGTTCCGGTCTGTTACTCCCGATCAAACTCTTCATTTCTCCACGCCCCACGTCGCACCGGGCAAGTATCTCATCGTCGCTACGCAAGACGGCGACTCGGCTTTGTGGAACAACGATAGCGCCTTCAAGGCCTTTCAATCGCAGGGCGTCGAGGTGGAGCTGCACGAAAAGGACAACGCCACCATCCATCTGAAACTGATTCCCAAAGACGATACCGATCGCGTCCGCCGGGAGTTGGGATTATAGCCCTCCGTCCGGAGTTGTCGAGATCGCGCAAGTCTACGGCAACGGAGTCTTGGCGTGGGATGCGGTGCTGCCTTCAGTCATGCCGAGCACCCATTTGGTGGCTTCCAGATACATAGTCTGGATGTCAGGGTCGTCCCAGGCTTCTTTGGTGTGGCCGAGCGTGGAATAAAAGACCCTGCCCTTGCCGTAGGTCTTGGCCCAGGCGACAGCGAAATCATGGTCGGCGCGATGCACGCGGTCGCCCGCCTTCTGATAGTCGAGTTTGTTTTCATTCAGGCGCAGCAACACGTTGACCTTGTCGCGGGACCAGTCCTTGGCCTGGTAGATCTCGTCCTTCTTTACGAACGATTTCGCAAAGTGCTTGGTGGCGGGGAAGGACGGGTCCTCCAGAACGATCGGCGCCTCGAATGTGCCCCACGGATGGTCGTTGAACCAACCGCCGGTCATTTCACCGTACTCGGGCCACTTATATAGAGTGTCGAGCGCGGCGTGAATGCCCACAAAGCCTTTGCCTTCGTCCTTGATGAAAGTCATCATATCGGCCTTTTGAGAGTCATCCAGGTCAAGCTCGCCCGTGGTGCTGGCGAAAACCAGGGCATCGAAGTAATTAAGGTTCTTCGCGTTCCCCCGGTCTACTTTCTTCTTGGTGATCCACTCCGTATCGGTCCGGATATAGGTCTCCCAAAGACCGCTCTTCTTGCCGAGGTTATAGATGGCGGCCATCGCGTCGGGGACCGAATCATGTTCGAATCCCTTGGTTTGACCGATAACAAGAACTCGTTTCTTGACCGGTGGCGTCTGGGCAAGGGCTCCGTAATGCACGATCCAACCAACCAATGCCGCGGCGGCGAGCACCGCCGAAATGCGCCGAATGTTCACGAAGGCCTCCGGGGGAGAGCTTATCATGTGGGAGGACGGCGGCTCACTGCCGTGTTCTGGGCGGGGTGCCAGCCATCGGCCGATTGGAGATCGGCCCCCCAAGGGCATCGCTTGACTTAATCGCCGGCGTTCCGAGCCGTGACCGTCAGACTCAGTCTCAGTGTTAAGGCCGCAGCTCAGAAGCGCCGCCACGGGAGACCGGCGCCGAACGAAATGCGCCGTTCACTTTAGTCTGATCGAAAGGGCTGGCGGTCGTCGTTCTCCCATGCGCGCGCTGATACCGTGGAGGATCTGGCAGGCCGCTCGACCACGGGACGGCTTTTGAAGAATGGCGGAGGTGCTGCGTGTCGCGAAATGTTGCTGATGTCATGTGGGAGATGCTGGCGAAAGCCGGAGTCAAACGCTGCTATGGAATCGTGGGGGACGCGTTGAACCCGGTGATTGACGCGCTGCGGCGCAACGGTCAGATCGAGTTTATTCACGTTCGTCACGAAGAATATGGCGTCTTCGCCGCAGTTGCCGATGCTTACTTCAGCGGCAGCCCGGTGGTGGTGTGCGGCACCGCCGGTCCCGGCGTAACGCACCTATTCAACGGGCTGATGGACGCACGGAAAGAAGGCGCGCCGATCATCGCCATCGCCGGCGATGTCGAAACCAAGCTCATGGACACCTCCGCTCTGGAGGAATTGAACCCTTACAAATTCTTCGACACGGCGTGCCTTTACATCGGGCGAATCGTCAACCCTGAGCAAGTGCGGGCCGTGGTCACCACCGCGATTCTGACCGCCGTTACCGACAAAGGGCCGGTGGCGATCTCGATGCCTGGCGACATCGCGTCGGCGAAGGCGCCGGATGCTTCCTCCCACACGGTCACGCTTCCCGGAGCGCCCGTCTTTCGCCCCGCCGACGCGGACCTTGACAAGTTAGTGGAAATGATTGAGGCGGCGGAGAAGGTTTCGATTTTCGGCGGCGACGGCTGCCGCGATGCGCGCGATGAGGTACTGCAGCTTGCGACGAGGCTGAAAGCGCCCGTGGGATATTCTTTTCGCGGCAAGCAATGGCTGGAGCACGACAATCCGAATGCCGTGGGGATGACTGGCCTGCTGGGCTATGGCGGCGCTTATAAGGCGATACACGATGCGGATCTGCTGCTGTTGCTGGGCACAGACTTTCCGTTCCCGGAATTTCTGCCGGGCGATTCTGTGAAGAAAGTCCAGATCGACAGGAACCCGAAACACATCGGACGGCGGACGGCCGTCGATTTAGCCCTGGTGGGCGACATCAAGACAACCGTCACGGCGCTGCTCGCCAAGGTTCGTGACAAGACCGACAGCGGGTTTTTGGAAAAGCGCGTCGCCGAGACCGATTCGTTCCATGACCTTCTGCAGCATTACGTAGAGAGAGGACCGGTAATTAAGCCGATCCGTCCGGAATTTCTGGCCGCGACGCTCAGCGAAGTCGCCTCCAGCGATGCGATGTTTTTCGTAGACACAGGCACGGCATGTATCTGGGCGGCACGGCACGTGAAAGGCGGACCGGACCGGCGAATCTTCGGCTCGTTTTCATGGGCTTCAATGGCCAATGCCGCGCCCAATGCCTTTGGCGCGCAACTCGCATTCCCCGGCCGGCAGACAATTGCTTTGTGCGGCGATGGAGGGTTCACGATGCTCGCTCTCGGCGACCTGCTGACGCAGGTGCAGCGCAAGACGCCGGTAGTTCAGATCGTCCTTAACAATGAATCGCTCGACTTCGTCAATATCGAGATGCAGGAAGCCGGTGTGATGCCGTTCGGTGTCCAGTTCAAGAATCCGAATTTCGCCAAGGTTGCCGAAGCGATGGGTGCGAAAGGCATCCGCATCGAAGAACCGGGCGACGTCAGGGAAGGCCTCGCCGAGGCGCTGGCGCACCCGGGCGGTCCAGTGGTGGTAGACGTGGTGGTGGATCCCTACGCGCTGTCTTTGCCATCGCATGTTCCGTTCCATGCCGCCCAGGGGTTCACATTAAGCCTCGCCAAGCAGGTGTTGACCGGAAAGATGGATTCGGTGATCAAAACCATCGAACGGAACGTCGGGTTGATTTGAGCCCGCCGAGAGTTCCCGTCCCAATCCGCTCAGGACTTGATCAGGGAGACTTCCAGTTCGATTTTAAGATCGTCCCCCAGGGCAATGCCGCCGCCTTCAAGCACGGCATTCCACGTCAGGCCGAAGTTACTGCGCTTGATCTTCGTAGTGGCTGAAGCGCCGACGCGCACGTTACCCCAGGGATCCTTGGTCTCCGCGGTAGGTCCCTCCACCTTCAGTACCACCGGCTCAGTGACTCCGCGGATGGTGAGATCGCCGGTGACCTTAAGCTCGCCGTCGCCCGCGGGTACCACACTGGTGCTCTTGAACGTAATAGTGGGGTACTTTTCAACATCCAGAAAGTCCGCGCTTTTCAGGTGTCCGTCGCGGGCGGCGTCCTGGGTTTGAATCGTCGCTGCGTCGATGGTGGCCTCAACCGTGGTCTGGCTGGGGTCCGCGGCATCCCAGACGATGGCGCCTTGGACGTTGCTGAACGCGCCGCGAACGTTCGTGATCATCATGTGGCGTACTACGAAGTGAGCGCTGGAATGCGCCGGGTCAATCTTGTATGTGGTGCTCATAGGTTTAGTTTAAGTCTCCTTCAGAACAGCGCGCGTTAGCAAGCCGGCGCCTGCAACCCTTCAGAGCCGCGACCGTCAGAACGTGTGAAGAATCTCCGATACGAAGGGACGCACCCGCGCCTACTGGGCCGCGACCGTCAGGGATCGACCGCGGCGGCGCCCGGCACAACCGGTCGCTCGCTGACGGTCGCGGCTCTGAAACATCACGCGAGGATTGCCGTCACCGCTTTCCCCGCGATATCGGTCAACCGGAAGTGGCGGCCCTGGAACTGAAAGGTCAACTTGGTGTGATCGATGCCAAGCCGGTTAAGAATTGTCGCCTGCAAGTCATGAACGTGCACGCCCTCTTTGACAATGTTATAGCCGTAATCATCTGTTTCGCCGTACGTGATTCCCGGCTTGATGCCTCCGCCGGCCATCCACACCGTGAAGCAGCGGCCATGGTGGTCGCGGCCATAATCGGTGGCCGTCAACCGCCCCTGGCAATACACCGTCCGGCCAAATTCGCCGCCCCACACCACCAACGTGTCGTCAAGCATTCCGCGCTGCTCCAGATCGGTGATCAACGCAGCGGAGGCCTGGTCCACATCCTTGCAGCGCTTCGGCAATTGGACGGGCAGACCGCCGTGGTGATCCCAGTCGCGATGGTAAAGCTGGATGAAGCGCACGCCGCGCTCGGCCAATCGCCGGGCCAGCAGGCAGTTCGCGGCAAACGTGCCCGGCTTTTTCGCATCCTCGCCGTACAACTCAAAGGTCCGCGGCGGCTCTTTCGAAAGGTCCGTCAGCTCGGGCACTGACGATTGCATCCGGTAAGCCATCTCGTACTGAGTGATGCGCGCGGCGGTCTCGGGATCGCCGAAGGCGTCAGCCTCCACGCGGTTCAACTGGCTGAGGGAATCGAGAAAATGGCGGCGATCTGTGGCTTCGAAACCGGCGGGGTTTGAGAGGTAAAGCACGGGGTCGCCCACGGAGCGAAACTTCACGCCCTGGTAACGGCTCGGCAGAAAGCCGCTGCCCCAGAGCCGGTCATAGAGAGGTTGGCCGCCACCGGCTGACGAAATCATCACCACAAAGGCCGGCAGATTTTCTGTTTCGCAGCCGATGCCGTATGAGATCCACGCACCCATGCTGGGCCGGCCACCCAGACGGAACCCGGTCTGCGCCATCGTGACGGCGGGGTCGTGATTGATCTCCTCAGTATTGACGGCCTTCAGGAACGTCAGCTTGTCGGCGATCTTGGCCGTGTGCGGCAGTAACTCGCTGATCCACGCGCCGGATTGCCCGTGCTGCGCGAATTGAAACTTCGAAGGCACCACCGGAAACTTCGATTGCGTCGCGGACATGCCCGTCAGGCGCTGGCCCCCGCGTATGGATTCCGGCAAGTCGGCGCCTTGGAACTCAGTGAGCCGCGGCTTGAAATCGAAAAGCTCCATTTGCGAGGGGCCGCCGGATTGGAAGAGATAAATAACGCGCTTTGCCTTCGGAGCGAAATTCGGAAAGCCCGGTAGGCCGGCGTGCGGTAAAGATGGGGGTTGTGCATCCGCGCCCAAGGCCCGTTTGCCCATGACCGACGCCAACGCCGCAACGCCGACGCCGGTTGAGTTGAGGCCGAAGAAGTGGCGGCGGGTCATGTGGTCGCATTTCTGGTGGTGCATTGGTGGTCTCTTCTATTCTTTACTGACGGCCGCGTCCATGTTGAGCAGAAGACTCGCCACCACGGTGTAGGCGGCAAGCTCGCTCGGTTTCAGATCTGTTCTTGTGGGCGATTCGCCCTGCTTCAGAAAGGCTGCGGCGGCCGCCGGATTCGCTTCGTATTTCAGCTGGGCCGATTCGAAGGCCTCGCGGAGAATTGGCGCTTCGGCCGGACGCGGCGCGCGTGCCAGCAGCAGCCTCACGCCGTAGGCCAAACGACTATCGGCGCCCGATCCGCCTTCCACCATCATGCGTTCAGCAAGCTTGCGCGCGGCTTCGAGGAACGTCACGTCATTCATCAGGTCCAGCGCCTGGAGGGGCGAGTTGGTCCGGTTCTCATAGACGGTACAGACTTCGCGGTTGGTGGCATCGAAGTTGGTCATGAAGGGAGGGGGCGTGGTTCGCCGCCAATACGTGTAGAGGCTCCGCCGATAAAGGTCCGGGCCTTTTGACTGGACATATCCGCCGCCGTCGCCGAGTTCCTGCCAGAGACCGGGCGGCTGATAAGGCTTCACCGACGGCCCGCCCACGTGTTCAGTGAGCAGGCCGGAGGCGGCCAGCGCTTCATCGCGAATAACTTCCGGACCCAGCCGGAAGCGCGGCCCGCGCGCGAGCAAACGATTATTCGGATCGCGTTCCAGCATTTCCGGTGTAACGGCGGAGGCCTGCCGGTAAGTGGCGCTGGTCACCGTCAGCCTTTGCATGGCCTTCACGTTCCAACCGCTTTCCATGAATTGGACGGCCAGCCAATCCAGCAGTTCCGGATGCACAGGCCATTCGCCTTGGGATCCGAAGTCATCGACGGTCTTGACAATGCCGGTACCGAAATACGATTGCCAGAATCGATTTACAGTGACGCGGGCGGTCAGCGGATTTGAGCGATCCGCCAGCCACTGCGCCAGGCCCAACCGGTTCCGCGGCCACTCCGGTTTGACGGAAGGCAGGACTTCCGGAACGCCTGGAGTGACGGGATCGCCGGGCGCGTCATAGGCGCCGCGCTTCAAAAGGAACGACGGCCGGTTTGCCCCATCCGCCATCACCATGACGGTAGGGATGGAATCGTAGTAGACGTCGCGCTCTTTCTGAGCCGCGATGAGTTGCTGGCGAGCTTCCTTGATCGCCTCAGTCGCGGCCGAGGCCAGGAAGGCTAGCTCCAGCTTCGCGGCCTGAGCGGGCGTCCGTTGTCCCGAAGGCAGCGCAGCCAGTTTGGAGACTGGGTCGGGAACAGAGACAGCCGCCGCTTCCTGCTCAGTAAGCGCCACCTTATAGACCCGCACGTCGGCCACCGCGCCCTTATATTTCATGCCGCCCGCCGAGCCGATGCGGAAGGGGACCTTTTCATCGGCGCGAAAGGGTTCGTTCAACTGGTCGAACAATGTGGTGGTTTCCACGGGCCGGCCATTGATGTAGACATGAATACCCGCTGCTTTGCGCTTGCCGTCATAGGAGACCAGCACATGCTGCCACTCGTTCAGATGGAGCGGTTGTTTGGTCTCGAGGCGGATGCCGAGGTCGGTCCACCGGTGGATGATGTGAAGGCGCAGCTTTCCGTCGATGATATACAGCCCATGGCCCGTGCCTTCGAAGTAATCTTCCGATTGCGAGAAAATGCCGGAGTTCGCCGTAGCAGGTTCGATCCACGCCGAGAACGTGAACGGCTCCAAATAGCCGAACCGGGCAATCGATTGCGCCAGCTCAATCGTCTTCGTACCGTCGAAGGCCCAGGCTGGTCCGGCGGGGCTTTGCTCCGTCGCAGGAAGATCCTTTGAAAGTGTGGCGTTCGAACGGAAGGCCAGTTCGCGGGTCACCGTTTCATCGCCGGATGACGCATCGCCACCTGACGCGCCAGTGGCAATGCGAAGCTCCCACTGCCGTTGCGCGGCTTCGCGTTCCGGCCGCAGGGCTTCGTACTTCGTCTCCATCGCGCGAACCGCGGCTGTCAAAGCGTCGAGCTTCCGTTGCTGCTCCGGCAACGGCGCCTTGATCGCGGGCTCTTCGTTGCCGTAGTTGTAACTGAAGCCCTTCTCATCGGGAATCTGATTGAAGTAGGCAAATAACTGGTAGAAGTTCTTCTGAGAAATCGGGTCGTACTTATGGTCATGGCAGCGCGCGCAGCCCACCGTCAGGCCCATGAAGACGGTGGAGGTGGTCTGTACCCGGTCCGCCACATACTCGACGCGGTACTCCTCGGGAATGATGCCGCCCTCGCCGTTCGTGCGATGGTTGCGATTGAATCCGGTGGCAATCTTTTGTGACAGCGTGGCGTGAGGCAGCAGGTCGCCCGCGATCTGTTCCACGGTGAACTGGTCGAACGGCATGTTCCGGTTAAAGGCATCGATAACCCAGTCGCGCCAGCGCCACATGTCCCGTGGACCGTCCGTCTGGTAACCGTTGGTGTCGCCATAACGTGAGGCTTCCATCCAGCGGTAGGCCATGCGCTCGCCGTACCGCGGGGAACTCAGCAGCCGGTCGACCAGCTTTTCGTAAGCGGCGGGGGACCGGTCCGAAAGAAACGCATCCACCTCATTGGGAGTCGGTGGCAGGCCGGTCAGATCCAGCGTGACGCGGCGGATGAGCGTGGGGCGGTCGGCCTCCGGACTCGGTTTCAGACCCTCGCGCTCAAGCCGGCTTAGGATGAAGCGGTCAATCGGATTCCGAACCCAAGCTGCGTTTTGGACTACCGGCAGGTGCGGACGCTCAGGGGCGATGAATGACCAGAAGGGCTGCCATTTGGCGCCCTGCTCAATCCAGCGCCGGATGAGCTGGATGTCGGAATCTTTCAGCTTCTCCTTACCCATGTAGCCGGGTGGCATGCGAACGGCCGGGTCCGTGGACGCGATGCGCCGGAACGCTTCGCTGGCGTCAGGGTCGCCGGGCACGATGGCTCGCTTGCCGGAACGGAGTTCAATGGTTGCGCCGGACTCAATGTCAAAGCGAAGTTTTGTTTTTCGATTCGCCGCATCCGGACCGTGGCAGGTGAAGCATTTGTCAGAGAGGATGGGGCGGATATCGCGATTGAATTCCACCGGTTGCGCCGTGGCCGGAGCGCCGAATAACGCGAGGCTGAAGACTATGGCAGACCAGGCCCGGGCGCGATTCGATAGATGCCTCACCACTCAAGTAAATCACGCGCTGAGAACAACGCCTTCAGAGCCGCGACCGTCAGGGAGCGACCGGTTGGCCGGATAGGAACAACACCGCGGTCGCTCCCTGACGGTCGCGGCTCTGAGGCGTGGGCGTCTATCGGGCTGGGGCGGCTCGCGATGCCGCTTCATCCAGTAAATTGCGCACCACCTTCCCGATCTTCAAATACTCTTCTAGATCGGGAGGCTTGGCGATGAATTTGTGGATCTGAAACGCAGCCAGCCGGGCACGTTCGTGAACCGAAGAAGAGGAACTGAGCACCGCAATAGGGACACTGGCCAAGGCCGGCGTCTCGCGAATCACCTGCAAAATTTCCAACCCATCGTTCTTCGGCACGTTCAAGTCAAGAATCATCAGGTCAGGTGTGGATTGCGGGATGGACCAGTCAGAGTTGCGGATGCGATCGATCACTTCGCGGCCGTCCTCGAACAAGACGAGATCGCACTCCACCGAGGCGTCGTTGAGCGCCATGCGAAGAAGCTCAACATCGGCCGGGTTATCTTCGACGAGGAAAATCTTGCTCATAATAGTCACTCCTCAACGAGCGCATTCAATTATCCTTCTTCGATGCCTGCGCGGCAATCAGGCCGGCAGGCAACGTGAAAATGAAATTCGATCCTTGACCCAGCTCGGACTCCACCCAGATGCGGCCGCCATATCGTTCCACCACCCGCTGGCAAATCGCGAGTCCGATGCCCGTGCCGGGAATCTTTTGGCCGTGCAGCCGCTTAAACGCGACAAAGATTTTCGAATGATACTCGGGGGCGATTCCCATGCCGTTGTCGGCGACGCAGATCTGAATATAGCCCTCCACGTGCCCGGTGGCGATGTCGATTCGAGGAGGCTGGTCACTGCGGTATTTGATGGCGTTGCCGATCAGGTTTTGGAACAACGGAACGAAGTGACTCTCAAATCCCAGGATGACCGGCAGGCGCGCGGCTTCGATAGCCGCTCCGCTCTCGGCGATGGCGACCGAGAGATTTTCGCGCGCCTGTTCAACGACCCGATTCAAATCCACGGGTTGGGCCGGCTGATCGAAGCGGGCGCCAATCTCGGCGAATGCCAGGAGGTCGGCGAGCAGCTCACGCATCCGTCTGGTGCCGTTCTCGATATTTTCAACGAACATAGATGTCTGCTTGTCGATGACGCCGGAACAGCGCAATACAAGAAGTTGCGAATAAACGGTGATCATGCGGAGGGGTTCCTGCAGATCGTGACTGGCGATGAAAGCGAACCGTTCCAGGTCTTCGTTCGAGCGAGCCAGGCTTTCATTGGAGGTACGCAGTTCCGCATTGAGTTGGGCGACGCTCTCGAGAGTGGCTTCGAGCGAATCATGCGCTTTCCGGGCGTCGCTCAATGCCTGTTCGCGGGCCAGCAGCGCTTGGCGCAGTTCGCGATCGCGCGTCTGGATGCTGGACAGCATCTCATTGAAGGCGTCCACCAGCAGGCCGAGCTCGTCGCCCGAGAGTCTTTGCGCGCGAACGCTGTAGTCGCGGGAGGCGGAGACCCGCGCCGTCACGCCGGCGAGCTCAACAATGGGCGTAGCGATCAGCGACCGGAGCCGGGACGATAACAGAAAGGCTGCCAAAATGGCGAACACGAAGACGGCGGCCACGGTGGCGCCGTAGAGTTGCACACGCTCATATATTTCGCCCAGATCGTACACCAGGACAAGAGTGCCAACCCTCTCGCCAAGGTGAATAATCGGACGGAAGACCGTCAGCGCCCCGTCTTCAAAGCGAATGTCCTCGGCGGAGCGCGGCGCCGGACAGATTGCGGCCGCGCCGGTCCGCGTGTATTTGGCGAAGAGCGCTCCATCCGGTTGGTAGACGCACGCCGTCACGACGTGGACGCGGACCTGCAAGGAAGCCAGAGTCTCGTTGGCCGATGTGGGATCGTCGAAACTGAGGGCGCCGGTGGTGTTATCGGCGATGATATGCGAAAGAGCGGACAGGTCGTTCCTGAGATAGCCTTGAAACAGCACGAAATCGGCGAAAATGATGCCGATGCCGGCCAGGATCATCGCGCCGGCGGCGGTGGCCATCACGGTCAGCATCAGCTTCCGCCGTATCGGCATGTCGCGCAGATTGCGGCCCCACGACACAAGCGGACGGGATGTAGTGCTATTTTTCAACGGTCCTCGCTACCAAAAGTAGTTTGGAACTCAGCTTCAGGCCCGCGCCGATGGCCGCCCTTAGATTGATGTCGAAGCGGACGCGGCGGTTGTCAATGACAAATCCGATCATTCCTCCCTGGTGTATGAAGTCAGCGCCCTCGCCAACGGTGAGAACGGCTGGACCGGCCGAAGCGAGCGCTGCGGCGACGGGCCTTCCATTGCCTATATAGAGCACCTGGCACCCTTTCTGCTGATCGCTTCGTAACCGCTCCACGGCGACCCGGCGTCCGCTCACGGACTCGCCCTCGACGATCTGATCGATGGCGCGGCCGAACGGATCTTCTCCTGCAATACAGATGGTCAGCGGGGCATCGGCGGAGGCGAAAGCGGCAGGCGGCCAGTCCACGAATTTGGTGAAGTTGAGCAGAAAGGCGGCTCTGACGTCATATTCCAGCGAAGGGGAGGGCGCGTAAAGCCCGGCGCCCGGCCGGCCGGCGATCAGCGCGGTTGCGAACAGGAATAGGAGAACACGGCACACTGCCGGCGCCACGAAGGGCGGCGGAGGCCACCGTCGGGATTTCCTTCCGGACCCGGACGTCATGACTATCTAGTCCAAGTGAGTTGAAGATAAGCGCTACGTTCGATGGCGACATTTGGCCCGGCGTCCGCCACATACTCCAGGTGGTGAGCGTGAGGAAGATCCCGCCCGTTCAGCGAGAGTTCAACATCGGGGCGGACTCGCCAGGCAAGACGGCAGTCTGCCGTGGAATAGGCGGGAATTCCCAGCGCCCAAAGCGCGCTAACGTAACGATAGGACACGTCAAACTGTAGCCTCTTCCCAAGATCGAGGGCCGATTGAGCCGAGATTTCGTGCTTCGGACTGCCTCCCTCAATGCTGGGGATGGTGCCGATGTCGCCGCTGGTAGCCGATTTCTGAAGGACCAGGTCGAGATAGGAATAAGATCCGCGTAACCGCCAGAATTTGACGGGGCGCCATTCCGGGGCGATCTCAAATCCCGTGCTGTGTCCCAGTAAGCCGTTGCGGAACTGCGCGGGCAGCAACAGGTGAAGGGGCGGTGGCGAGTCCGAAAGAGAGAACTGGTCCGAAATGAGTTCTTCATCGAACAAGTCGTGATAGTGGTTCAGAAAGCCCGCAAAGTCAACCAGTATCTTGTCGCCAAACAAGCGGCGGTAGCCGAGTTCGTAGCCGTTGAGTTGTTCCGGCGCGAAGTTCAGATTCGGCAGGAACGCGGCAAACGCCTGCAAGCCGTTTCCTGCCGGGCCGACATAACCGCTCAATGTGAAATTTTCCTCGGCATCGGAGGGCGTGCGAAGGGCATGAGTGAAGGCGGCCCAGACAGTTTGATTGTGCGTGGGAGTCCAGGCGAGCCGAGCGCTGGGCTCGGGTTCAAACGCGGTGAAGTTAGTATGCAATAGTTTGGTGCCAAGGGTGACCGTCAGACGGTCGGGGATCAGGGCGATTTCGTCCTGCAGGAAAGCAGTGTACAACTGATCTGTCCGGTGGATCGGCGTAAAGGTGATGCCGGAAACGACAACAGGATCGTCGATGGCAATGACGCGTGCGCCTACGCCGAATGAGATCTGCTGCCAGGAGTCAGGTTTGACGCGCTGCAGATAATCGACATCGTAGGTGGTGCGGTAGTCGGCGACGTTCGGTTCCCGGTGGTTGGTGCGATCGATGTACGCCTCCACTTGAAGGTCATTGCCTGGTGAAAGAGTGCGCTGCCAGCGGCCAAGGATGTTGGCGCCGGAGAGGTATTCGTAGCCATAGAGGTTCTGCGAGTAGGGAGGAGTATAGCTGACGGCCCCCGCGCCTTCGCCCTCTTTTTCAACGTACCCATCGCCCTGGAGGGTGAAAAGGCCGCGGCCGACATCGTTCCACTCCATGCGGAAACCGGCTTGGGCGGAGCGCGACGCGTCGTAGTTGTTGCCGTCGGAATGGTATTCATGGGCGCCGGCGTAGCCCTTGACATAAGCGCGGTAGGTAAAATCGCGGCCATTGCCGCCGCCGTAGCGAGCCGTCACTTGGCCAAGGTCTTCATTGCCGCCGAGTGCGGAAACAAGCAAACCTTGAGTCTCTGTCGCACTCTTGGTGATGACGTTGATGACGCCATCCACGGCGTTGGGGCCCCAAATGACGCCGCCTGGTCCACGAATGACTTCGATGCGATCGATATCCATCATGTCCGTGTCCTGCGCTTCCCAGTACGTGCCGGCGAACAGCGTGGTGTAGACGGTGCGGCCATCGATCATCACCAGAACGTTGCGCGTGAGGCGGGTTCCGAAGCCGCGAATGCCGATGGACCATCGATTCGAATCGATCCGCGCCACCTCCACGCCCGGTGCAAGGCGGAGGGCTTCCGGAATAGATGTGGCGCCCGAGCGGCGGATATCGTCGCCGGTAATCACGTAAATAGCCACTGGCGAGCGGAAGGCCGGCTCGGGCCCCTTGGAGGGCGTGGTGACTTCGATCTGCGAGAGTTCTTCGAGACTGAGCTTTTTCAGGCTTGCCGGATTGTCCAGGTTGGGCGGTGGAACGTCGGGTTCGGCCAGGAGAACTGAAATGAAAAGAAAAGCAGGGACTGAGAGCCTACGGGCGAATCGAACCAGGTCGGGCAGACCGGACGGATTCATCGACATGGCTGTCCCATAACCCTCGTATTGTAAGAAAACCGGCGAGTGAGTGAGAACTGGTAAAAGCCCGTGCCTGTGGGGCAGGCTGGCGCCTGCGGCCGATCGGCAATCGGCCCCTACGGCCGTTGCCTAACATCAGCGTCGACGCTTCTGAGCCAACCCTTCCGAGCCGCGGCTTGGTTGGCGTGACGCGCGCAATAGGCCGCTCCCGGCAATTTATGCTCGCTCTACACTGCATGTTCTGCAAGTATGTGCTAACGCCACAAACGCCATATCTCAATTAATCCATGTTACTTGCCCCCGCTCCTGTTCTTTGGCTGTGTAGTTGCAGTGCAATGGATGGACGGAGAAACATAATGACACAACTCGTGAAACCTTGTCGCACGATACTTCTAGTTCTTTTCTTAACAAGTGCAACAGGAATGATGAGGGCGCAGGACCAGACCCCTGCTCCGGACAACACGAAGCAAAATAAGTCAGGCGGGACCACTGCGGACGATCAGAAAAACAATCAAGCCGACCGCGAAACCACCCGGAAGATCCGGAAGGCGATCATCGCCGATAAATCCTTATCGACTTATGCTCACAACGTCAAGATCGTGACCGTGAATGGGTCAGTCGTTTTGAAGGGACCCGTGCGGTCTGAGGAAGAAAAGGCGGCCGTCGAAGCAAAGGCAAAGGAAGTGGCCGGCGGTGGAAGCGTGAACAGTGAATTGACAGTGGCGCCTCGCCACTAAATCACAGGCTAAGGCCTGTGCCAACAACAAAAACAAGGAGAACTTATAACAATGTCCAATACTGCCGTGTTTGGTATTTATTCGAATGTAAAAAGCGCGGAACTTGCCCTCGCCGATATGCGGGCTGCCGGTTTCCGTATTGAAGATATCTCTGTGTTAGTGCCGGAAAACCTCGGCACGAAAGACCTGGCCTTTGTAAGAGGCACGAAGGCCCCCGAAGGCACAGCGGCCGGCGCCGTGTCAGGAGCGGTTATTGGAGGCGCCTTTGGGTGGCTGCTGGGCATCGGAGCACTGGCTATTCCAGGCCTTGGCCCATTTATTGCCGCCGGACCGATCATGGCGGCTCTCAGCGGAATCGGCCTGGGCGGTACGCTGGGCGCGCTTACAGGGGCCCTGGTCGCAATGGGCATTCCTGAATACGAGGCAAAGCGTTACGAAGGCCTGGTAAAGACCGGCGGAATCCTGGTGTCGATCCATACTGACGATTCGCACTGGACCAAGCTGGCGAAAGAAATCCTCGAGCAGACCGGCGCCACTGATATCTCCTCGACAGGCGAATCGAAGGGCGATTATGCTAACTCGGGCACGCCCAGGTCGACAACCGCAAGTGCCCGTTAGGCCCGTTAATCCCTCAAGATAGAAAAGGAGACGATAAGTAATGGCGACAGTTCAAATGAGTTTGCAGGAATTATTTGCCGGCGAACTGAGAGATCTCTATAGCTCTGAATCGCAACTGGTGAAGGCCCTTCCCAAAATGGTGAAAGCGGCCAAATCGAAGGAGCTGAAGCAGGCTCTGGAAACCCATCTTGCCGAGACTGAACAGCAACTGGAACGAGTGAAGCAGGCCTTGAAGCTTGTGGGCGAGAAGGCGGCCGGCGAGCTCTGCAAGGGAATGCAGGGTATTGTGGCGGAGGGTGAGGAGAACATCAAGAAGAACGCCGGCGATTTGGCGCTGATCGGCGCGGGTGAGCGAGTGGAACACTATGAGATGGCGGCGTACGAAAGCGCGATCGCCATGGCCAAAGAGTTGGGCCTGAGCGAGGCGGAGGAGCTTCTGTCTGAATCCTTGCTGGAAGAGGAGAAGGCGGCCCAACTTCTATCGAAGCTTTCGAAGCCTATGCTGTCGGAGTTAGGCAAGACCGCGAGCACACCGGTGCGCCGGTAAACGAAGACGAAAGACTAGCTCGTGTGAATGGTCAGAACCTTGGCGGTCTGCGAGGCAGGCCGCCCTTTTTTTGGTTCGGGCTACCGCTTTTGGAAGCGGCGACGCTTGTTGCGGATCGATTTCACGTTTCGCTAATTTCGTACTTGGCAACCCAGGCCTAACGTGATCGCTGTGCGAAGAAGAGTTGACATGGCTGACCAATTGAGTAGTGAGCGCCCCACGGAAACTGAATTCCAAACCTTGGCGTATCTGATTGTGCACCACCTGAAGGAACCGGCAAGAACGATCCGCACGCGGGCTGAGTTGCTACTCGAAGCAGAGAAAGTCCAAGCACGGAACGAGAAATGGGTTGGTCCCACAGCGGCATCGTGCCTTGATCGCATTCTGCGCGCGGCCGATCGGGTAGATGACCTGGCAGGGTCGATCGCCCAATATGCTGACGATCTGAGTAACGAAAATGAACCGCCGGAGGCCACAGATGCCGAGGCTGTATTACGCGCCGTCCGGCAAAAGTTAGGCAAGCTGATAGAGAACACGGGAGCCACTGTTACTCATGGGCCTCTGCCGGCCCTGGAATGCCAGCCAACCCGATTCGCGCGGCTGCTTGAGAACTTGCTGAAAAACGCCATTCTCTACCGGCGTGAGCAACCGCCCGCGGTCCATGTGTGGGCCGAACCGATGAATGGATCATGGTTGTTTTCGATCGGCGATAACGGGACAGGGATTGAGCCTTTCGACTTAGAGCGCATCTTTGACCCTTTAAGCCGCCTCAAGAGCACAGGCTACCGCGGCCTGGGCATGGGCCTGGCCACTTGCCGTAGGATCGTATCGCACCATGGCGGCCGCATCTGGATGGAGTCTCAGGCAGGCGCCGGGTCTACAGTGCGCTTCACTCTCCCTGCCGGCGGTTGCGTGCCCGGTGCACGGTAGGGACCGAAATCAGACCGTTTGTCGGCTCTCATACTCGGCAAGCCGGCTATACAGAGTCCGTTCGCTGATTCCGAGGATTTCCGCGGTCTTTCTCTTGTTATTGGCGTTCAGCTTGAGAGTTCTGCGGATATACGCCTCCTCCAAGTCGCTCAACTTGGCCCCGGGCTGAATTGGCAAGTCGCCGGACTCCAAAGAGTCGACGGGCGGGGGCGCGAAGTCGCTCTGGAATCCTCCCGGCAGGTGCCTCAACTCGATGGTCCCTTCGTTCGCGATGATGGTGGCCCGCTCCAGGACATTTCGCAATTCGCGAATGTTTCCAGGCCAGCGATGCTGTTTGAAGCGCCACAGCACTTCGTCGCTGACGTCGGTCACGCGGCATCCGTGCTTCTTGTTCAGGGTTGCCAGAATGGCCGCAATCAATTCAGGAAGATCGTGAAGCCGTTCGGTCAACGGAGGAAGGGGAATGGCAAAAACCTTCAGCCGGTAGAGCAGGTCCTCCCGAAATTTTTGTTTGGTGACAGCCGATTCCAGGTCGCAATTAGTCGCGGCGATGACTCGCACATCCACCTGGGTCTCGGCTTTTCCCCCCAGCCGGCGAACCTTGGAGTCTTCCAGAACCCGCAAGAGCTTGGCCTGCGTTTCGGGCGCCATCTCCCCAATCTCGTCCAGAAGAAGCGTGCCGCCATCGGCCTGCTCAAAACATCCGGCCCGGCGCTCCAGAGCCCCGGTAAACGCTCCCTTTTCATACCCGAACAGTTCGCTTTCCATCAATGTAGCGGGCAATGCGGCGCAATTGATTGCCACAAACGGACCGCCGGCGCGCGGGCTCAGGCGATGGATGGCGCGCGCCACCAACTCCTTGCCGGTCCCGCTCTTGCCGGTCACCAAGACTGAGACGGAGGCGGGGGCTGCCTGTCGAATGGCGTAGAACACCTGCGCCATGGCGGGCGAAGAGCCGACCATATCGCAGAGAACCCCCTGATGGCTCAAGTGGCGGCTCATCAGATCCGTCTGCGCGATCAGGTTCTTCTGGAGCAGCGCCCGCTCCAGAAGCGCCTTCAATACCTTGGGTTGGACGGGCTTTTCCAGGAACCAGAACGCCTTCAGATCGAGGACCACCGACATGGCCTTGTCGATACTTCCAAATGCCGTCAAAACAATGGAGGGTATTGCATCTCCGCGCTCTTTGATATGCCGCAGAAGACTCAGCCCATCGAAGCCGGGCATCACAAGGTCGGTAACCACCGCGTCGATTTTGGTTGAGGAGAGAGCCTCTAAGGCCCGGTTGCCGCTCGATGCCGGAACCGCCGTATAGCCGAAGGACGCCACCATCTGCCCGAGGTCTGTCAACTGCTCATCGTCGTCTTCCACGACGAGCACTCTGGCGCGTGAAATCGATGAGTTCATAGTCAAACTTCCTTTTGGGTCACGGGCCTCCATTATGCACGTCAATTGCCTTTCCGGACGTGTTGGAACGACGCCAGATTTCAGGATAAACAAGAAGTGTTATGCCTACCACCGGTAAAATCAATAGTCGATTTCCTACTAGGACTGCAAAATCTGCAGACCGCCGGTGGAGGCCCGTGCTTCTGAACCGCGCGCGTAAACAAGCGATCGTCGCCAGGTTAGCTTATGCCGGCACCCGGCGTTCTTACCGGCGAACGGCCTGAAACCGAAAGGAGTAGCCGGCGCCGATGTAGTGGTTCACCGCTGCCGCCGAGAGGCCGATCCCGTAATGGACGTCGAGCTGCTGGCGGGGCGAAGCTTTGAAGGCAACTCCGAAATGCAAGAGGTGGCGTGGGCCGCCGCGTTCGGGAAAATCTCCGGCATATTCGATGAATGCATCCATCGGTTTTGTCAGTTGCCGGTCCATTAGAAGTGTGCCCTCACCTGTGACGTCACGCCGGTCCCCCTGAGTCGGCCAGTAAGTGGCGAACTGCCCGGCGGCGGTCCAATTATCGGAGATCTTGCGCGACCAAGGCAGTTGAAGCCCTGGGTCATAACCGTGACTCGAAAACGCGCGCGAGCCGGTTGGCATGCTCAGAAAGACGATGAATGAAACATCGAACCCACGCGCCGGACCGAGTTGTTGTTTCAGGCCGAGAGCGGCGTCCCCGAAGCCGGAGTAGGTGTCGGAGCCTGGGACATCAACGCGATAGAAATCCGGGATCGAGAAGCGCACTTCGGTTGTGGCGCTCAGTCCAAAACGGACGGCGGTCTCCGGGGCGTCGAAACTGCTCTGGCCCTGGCCGCTGCTGAACAGGAAGCCGTTCTCCAGTTGAAGACTGCCCTTCGGCACAACAACGCTGGATTCGGCAACGGCCGGCCGGTCGGTTGAAATCGCGTCATCACTGGGAGGAGGAGGCTGGACGGCGGTTTGCCCGGTGACATGGGGAACGCCGAGCAGCGCGAGAAAGCAAACGATGGAGATGCGTCCGAGCACGTGAGAATCGTCAAGACTGCGCCGAGGGCGTCAGTCGCGCCAAACCGGTTTTTTAGATGGCGCGGAGCGGTTATTCGTAGCGTAGCGCTTCAACCGGGTTCAGCCGCGCGGCTTTGTTCGCCGGCCAGATACCGAAAAACAGGCCGACTCCCACCGAGACTGTAAACCCTAACACCGCCGCCCATGCCGGCACCGCCGCCGGCAGCGACGAGAAGATCAAGCGGCACAACAGCGCAATCAGCCATCCGAAAACGATGCCGGCGAGTCCGCCCATTCCAGTAAGAACCGCGGCTTCGAGCAGAAACTGCAGGACGATGTCGGACTTCTTTGCGCCGATCGCCTTACGGACGCCAATCTCGCGCGTCCGCTCCGTCACCGACACAAGCATGATGTTCATCACGCCAATACCGCCCACCAGCAGCCCAATGGAACTAAGTACCACCATCACGATGAAGGTCATCGAAGTGATCTTGCGGAAATCGTTCACCATCTGTTCGGCGGTCGAGAGCGCGAAGTTATCGGGCTTCGAGACCGGCACGCGCCGGTCAATGCGCAAAATTGTTGTTGTTTCATCGATCGCTTCCGGCAGCCTGCCTTCCGCGGCGGTAACAACAAGCGCATTCTCCTTCGCCGTCGGAAAGAAGCGGGTCATCGTGAAGTACGGAAGCAGAACCCGCTTGTCGTCGCTTCCAAAGAAGGAGGCGGCCGGGCGAAGCATGGTGCCCACCACCGTCAACTCGCGCCCATCCACGCTAATGCTCTTGCCGATCGGGTCTTCGTTGGCGAACAGGGCCTTCTTGACATCGGCGCCGAGGACGCACACGGGCATGCGGTGCCTGCTCTCTTCATCCGTCAAGAACCGGCCTTGGTCCATATCCACCTGACCTTCACGGGCATACGACTCTTCCACGCCCAACAGGTTGACCTGGTACATGTCGTTGCCTTTGTATCGGACATTGATGATGTTGCGGTCTGGCGGGAACATCATCGGCGAGACTTCCTGGCAAGCGTTGCATTTTTCGCGCAGACTCAGCGCGTTGTCATAAGTCAGGCTCTTGCGGAGCCGCTCCTCCGGCGTCAGGTCGGTCATCCGAAATCCAACGGGGAACTTGAAGACGATGATCGAGTTCGGCCCAAAGCTTCGAAGCACAGCGGTGATAGACGCATCGAAGCCGGTCAGGATGGCTCCCACTCCAATGATGGTGCCGGTTCCGATAATTACACCCAGGACGGTCAGAAACGCCCGCATCTTGTGCGCCCGGATGGTTTGCAAGGCCAGCGAAGTGCCGTTCACGATGGAAAGCCAACTCATGGTTTGGCCTCACGGCTGATGCTATTTTTCGGCACGAAGCGCCTCAATGGGATCGAGCCGCGCTGCTTGTCTGGCGGGATAGATGCCAAAGAAGAGCCCGACCACAGCCGACAAGCCAACGCCCAGAAAAACCGACGTCCACGGCAGCGCCATGGGCACCGGCGTTGCCGCACGCACCAGGGCCGCGACAACCCACGCCACTAAGACGCCGGCCAATCCGCCCGTTGCCGCCAGCACCGCCGATTCCACCAGAAACTGATTCAAAATGTCAGTGGAACGCGCGCCCAACGACTTGCGAATGCCAATCTCATGCGTGCGCTCAGTCACGCTGGCCAGCATGATGTTCATGATCACCACGCCGCCCACCACCAGGAACACCGAAACGATGGCCACGGCCATTACGGCGATGGTTGATGTCAGTTGCTCCCAGAGATTGATGAATGAGTCTGACCCGAACAGCATGAACGTGTCGTCCTGGCCCGGCTTCAAGTGGCGATAGGCCCTGAGCAGCATGCGCACTTCATCCTGCGCCTCCATCAGCCGGGTCTGATCGATGGCCTTGGCCACAAATTCCATGCCGTTTCGAGCTCCGTACGTCTTGAAGTAGCTCTCCACCGGAATCATGACGAAGTTATCCTGCGATTGTCCAAAGACGCTGCCTAATTCCTTGGCGACTCCCACTACTTCAAAGGGATTGCCTTCAATCTGAATCGTCTTACCGATGGGGTCGGTGTCCGCAAAGAAGCGAGTCTTGATGTCGTTTCCGACGAAGGCCACCGGCGCGTGGCGGCGAACCTCTTCCTCGGTAATGGCGCGGCCCACGCCAACCTGCACGTTTTGAATGGCTGGAATATTGGCGCTGATCCCGTCGATTTCCACGCTCTCAACCGATTTTCCCTCGTGGGCGACACGGGCGTTCCGGGAGGCCTCCATGCCGATGTCCTTGAGCAACGTGGCGTGAGTGCGAACGAATTCGTACTCTTCCCGGTTCAGTTGAGGATTGCGCCGCTGCAGTTCAAGAAACTTCTTCGGATCCCAGTTGCCAAAGAACGCCATCCGGACAACACGGAAGCCATCGGCGCCCATGTCGGACACCTTGTCGGCGATATACAAGTTCATGCCATGAATCAAAGCCGTGACGGCAATCAAAGTGGTGGTGGCCAGAATAATGCCGAGCAGCGTTAGAAAACTCCGGAGCTTGTTCTTGCTGAGCGACTCAAAAGCAATGCGCGCCGCCTCGACGAATGAGGCGCTGGATCGGAACCGCCGGGCTTTCGAAGTACTCATTGGTGCCGTTCGGATGCACCCAAGCCGACCACGGTCGCGGCTCAGTTGCGGTTCTATAGCCTTATCCCACATGGACAGACGCAGACGGCGGCGCGTTTGTTCCCTTCAGGCGAGATTCGCCCTGAAATTCCGCAACAACGCGCCCGGCCCATTCGAGTACCGCGTGGTCAAGCCAAAATCGGGGGCGGTGCCGCGAAAGAAACCCGAGATGCCCACCGTGCTCGGTGGCGAGGAGTTCCAGACTTGGGTTGTCACGAAACGCAGTTTGCCGCTCATAAATGGAGAAGGGAATCAGTGGATCGTCCTTGGCCTGCACCACCAGCGTGCGGACCCGAATCGCCCCCAGAAAGTTCTGTGACGATTGTGTTCGGTAGTAAGTCTCAGCGTTTCCGAATCCGAACAGCGGCCCGGTGTAACGGTCATCGAACGCCCAAATTGAGCGCACCCGGGCGAGCGGATCGATGGGATACAGGTGTGGCGCGGAAATCGCCTTCCGCTCCACTCTCGCCTTCAGGCGGGACAAGAATCTCCGGGCGTAGATCATGTTCTGTGGGCGATCGATTAAACGGACGCATTCCGCGAGATCGAGAGGCGTTGAAATTGCGCAAGCAGCGGTCAAGAGGCTGGTCTGGCCCAATTCGCCGGCGAGCTTCAACGTCACGTTGCCGCCCAGCGAAAATCCCACCAAAATCAGCGGCCCGTCGAAGCCTTCGCGAATGGATTCGAGCACCGCGCGTGTATCGGCCGTCAAGCCGGAGTGGTACATGGTCTCAGACAAGTGCTCCGTACCGCCGCACGACCGCAGATTCGTCCGGTGTACGGTAAAGCCTCGTTCCAAGGCTGCTTGCGACATGCT
This sequence comes from Acidobacteriaceae bacterium, assembly GCA_903970405.1. Lineage (GTDB taxonomy): Bacteria > Acidobacteriota > Terriglobia > Bryobacterales > Bryobacteraceae > CAJCIT01. Next base: position 47,286 of record CAJCIT010000027.1, read on the forward strand.
GCGGATATAGCCTGCGTCGGCCGAGCCTTCGAGTCCATGGACGAAGACGAGATGACCGATGGGATCTGTGGCCGGCCGGTGTTCATACACCTTAATGGCATTTGCCGGCGACGTTTGCAGGATCTTTTCGAGGGCAGGGAAGCGTTCGGTGTCGATTTCGCGAAACCAGAAATTGCCGGCCAGCGTGGAGAGGTGCGAATTGCGGAAAAGCGGCTCAAACGGTTGTGGCAAGCCTTATTGTAGCGGCGAGAACAGGAGCGGGCTGTTAGCCCACCGCAGGTTTCCAACCGGTTTCCAACTGCCCTACATCGTCGCCGGGTTACGTGCCGTCGACCGAGTACTCACTTCGCACCGCCCCGTAGAGTCCGTGCTCTTCGATGTACTTACGCACACGCCCCGGCAACTCGGGCACCGGTTCGCCGGACGCCAATCGTGCGCGGATACCAGAGCTCGAAACCGGCAACTCAAGGCCATCGATCCGCTGGACGCGCGCGCCCGCAGGGGCGTGGTAGTCGTGCCCAGGGCGAGTCACAACCAGGAAATCAGTCAGAGCCAGGATGTCCTGCCATCGCTGCCAGGATTCAATTTCGTCGAAGGCATCGGAACCGATCAGGAAGTACAGCTCGCGCGGCTTCATCTCGCGGCGGCACTTCTCCAAAGTATCGATGGTAAAGCTGCGCCCGGGCCCATCCTCCAGGCGTGAGGCTTCCAGCCCATCCTGCCCCATACAGGCCAGTTCAACCATTCGATACCGGTGCTCATACGGCGTCACCTGAGCCGCGGGCTTGTGCGGCGGTTGCCCGGCCGGAATCAGCAGCACCCGGTCGAGTTGAAAACGCTCGCGCGCCACCAACCCAATGCGCAGGTGCGCCTTGTGCACCGGATCGAACGTACCCCCAAAGAGGCAAAGCCTGCCCGTTCCACCCGCGGAACTGGCGGCTGTCCGATGGGGCGCGTCGTCTCTAGACTCCATGGCTCCGGGTCTGTTCCCGAGCCGCCTGGCTCGCCAGCTCATCGCATCGGTTATTGTCCGCGTGCGAAGCGTGTCCCTTGGTCCAAATCCAGGTCACTTGATGCTCCGCCGCGAGTTCATCCAGTGCCTCCCACAACTCCTGATTCACCACCGGCTTCTTTTCCGCGGTTAGCCAGCCATTTCGCTTCCAGTTCTTCATCCACTTCTGCATGCCGTTCTTGACATACTGCGAATCCGTAACGATCTCGACGCTGCAGGGTTGTTTCAGCCGCGCCAGCCCTTCCCGCACCGCCGTCAGTTCCATCCGGTTGTTGGTGGTGTGGGGCTCGCTGCCAAATGCCTCCAGCTTGTGGTCTCCGTAGCGCAGAATGAAGGCCCAGCCGCCTTTGCCAGGATTGCCGATGCAGGCCCCGTCAGTAATGAGTTGAACTTTCTTCACGCAGCTTGAGTAATAATCGATCGCTCTAAGAGCCTGTGCTTCTGAACCGCGCGCGTAAGCAAGCGGGTAAACGCACAGTCCCTCGCCGGCGCTCCAGATTGCAGCCAGAATCTCAAAGACAACTTACCGTGCAATCCCAAACGGGCTCCTCCGCGGCAATATCTTTGGGACGCGCTTCTTCTTCGCCTTCAGCCATCTGGTCGGCGAAAAACCGGTCCACTGTCGCAAGTACTGCTCCCACATCGTGCTCCTGGTAAATGGCCGCCCGGAGCTTCGAGCCATTGCGCAATCCATGCGTGAAGTAGGTAGCGAACTGCTTCATTCTCCCCACCGCATCCGACTCGCCCTCCTGCTGCAGCATCAGGTAATAGACTTTCATGATGTCGTAGCGCTCACGCTCAGCGGGCGCGCTGTAAGTTCCCGTGTCGAGATACTGCTGAATCTGACGAAAGATCCAAGGATTTGAGGAGGCGGTGCGCCCGATCATCACCGCATCGCAGTTTGTTTCGCGCTGCATCCGCACTGCATCCTCGGGAGTGAGGACGTCGCCGTTGCCGATCACCGGAATTCGAACCGCATCTTTGACTTCGGCTATCCGCGTCCAGTCGGCGCGCCCGCTATAGCCCTGCTCACGTGTCCGCGGATGCAAAGCGACCGCGGCCAAACCACACTCTTCGGCGATTCGCGCCATCCGCACATGAACTAATTCGCGGTCGTTCCAGCCAGCCCGAAACTTACACGTCAAAGGAATGGAGATGGCCGCCTTCACCTTTCTTAGGATTGTCTCGACAAGCGGCAAATCGCGAAGCAGACCCGATCCGCCGTTGCACTTCACAACCTTGTTCACCGGGCAGCCGAAATTGATGTCCACCACGTCGAAGCCGCGGTCTTCGCAGACCTTGGCGGCTTCCGCCATAACGTTCGGATCGGAGCCGAACAACTGGCAAGCGATGGGATGCTCCTCTTCGAGAAAATAGAGATAGCGGAAATTGCGGTTAGGCTTCTTTGCCTTTCGGGTACTGACAACGCCATGGGAGCTTGTGAATTCGGTCATCAGGAGACCGCATCCGCTTTGATTTCGAATCAGCCGGCGAAACACGGTGTCGGTTACCCCGGCCATCGGCGCCAGCACCGTGGCCGGCCGGATCTGGATCGGGCCAATCTTATAACCTGTGGGAAACGCCGCGGTGAGACGATTCGGGGTCATTCCGGAATCGGCAGCGGACTTCAGCGCCCGGTCCACCACGGGCGCAGCACTCACATCGATCTCGGAAAGGGAAGTCATTGAAATTAACAGCGAAAGTGGCGTCAGAATGGAGTCGTGCCCCAACCTCAAGCACTTCTGTTCCCCCACTCAACGCGCTAAATGCTTTCGCTAATAACATTTTAACGCGCCCCTGGAAACGACGACGGAACGGAGTACGTTGAACCAATAGAGGCATCCGCCCCTTTAGGCGGGACAATAGAGAGAAAATGTGGACACGCAGACCTGAGACAAGTGTGACATCGACTACACCGAAGATCCTATTGGCGTTCGTCGCCGGAGTAGCCATTGCGGCGGGTGGATTCTGGGTTGCCACCCATCGAACCGCCAACACGGCAATCGCCCCGGCTTCTGTCGACCAGGACGGTCCAAAGCCGGTACAACTGCCGGCCGCGCTGAAGCCAATTGAGCCGCCAGCGTCCGCAAGCGGCCCTGAGACTCCCGTGGCGATGGCAAAAGCGCCTCCGGTGAGGAGCTCGCGGCCCAGCGCTTTGGCCACTGCCGGTCAGTCTCCAAATACTGCGCCGGTACAGAATCAGCCCGCATCCTCCGGATTACCGCCGCAGGACGCGACCGTAGCTTCCGCAGCTCCTCTCCCAGACCTGATACCCGGCCAGGCCGCTCCGCCTTCCAGTCCGCAGCCGGGACCCGTCACGAACGGCTCACCGGACGTTCAACCCAAGAGCACATCGGAGCAGGTATTCCGGCCTGAGGATCAGCCTCAATCCGCTCCGCGCCAGCCACGCACTGTGACAATAGACGCCGGCACGAGCTTGGTTGTCCGCCTGGCCGAGGCCCTCTCCACTGAGAAGAATGTGACCGGGGATACATTCCGAGGCACCTTGGATTCGCCCATCATATTGGACGGCTTCATCATTGCCGACAAAGGTTCGCAGGTACACGGCAAAGTCGCCAACAGCCAAAAAGCTGGCCGCGTCGACGGACTGTCCAGCATCGCGCTGACGCTAACCGAAATCAACACGACAGACGGGCAAACCGTTCGCGTCAAGACCAACAATTGGGAGAAGCAGGGCGAGAAGAGTGTCGGCACTGACGCGGCCAAAATCGGCGGTGGCGCGGCGCTGGGCGCGATTATTGGCGCCATCGCGGGTGGCGGGAAAGGCGCGGCTATAGGCGCGGCGGGCGGCGGCGCTGTCGGTACGGGCGTCGTTCTTGCCACTCGAGGAAAGCCGACGGTTCTTCCCCTTGAGACGCGCCTCACTTTCCGGCTCGACCAGCCCGTCAGCATCACCGAGCGAATAAACAACTGACCTGGGGACGGTCGCGTTGATACCATTCGGTCATGGCCCAGTTGATCGAGGTCGCCTGTCCGTGCTGCCGCAACACGCTCTTTATCGATCCGGAAACGCAAGCGGTGATCCGTTTCGAAGAAGTGAAGAAGAAGCCGCTTATCGACGACTTAGCGGCGGCGGCTCAGGGTTTGAAAGGCGAGGCGGCCCGGCGCAATGAAGCTTTTGAAAAGAGCTTCGCCTCGCATCTGAGCAGCGGAAAAGTCCTCGAGAAGAAATTTGACGAGCTCCTGAAGCAGGCGAAGGAAGACAAATCCGACCCTCCCAAACGCGCCTTCGATTTTGACTAATCCCACCCGCCAAAATCCATCCTCCCGAGATTCCTTTTAATTTCTTAGGTTTACAAAACAGGGAAAACTCTCCCCAATTGGGGACGGACCCTTCTCGATTGGGGACAGACCCATTTTCTGTGAGAATTTTGCCGCCGCGCAGCCACAGTGTTCGTGAATATCGGCTGTAAGCAGGAGTGTGGGCCAACGTTGGGAGCGGGTTGGGAAGCCGCTATGGAGCCCGTTAGACTAAGCCGATTTCAGTGTTGACCGGAACTCGCCGCTGGCCAGGCGGCGGACGAAATCCAGGTCGCCATCGAGAAAATCGATGTCAGGCAGCGTGTCGAGGACTTCCCACGAAATCTGCTCAAATGCCCGGCAGGCAGGCTCGCCCGAAAAGGTCGTCACCGCGTAAAACAGCAAATGGACCGTCGAGCCGCTCGGATAGTTGTGGACATACCGCGCCACCTCCGCGCCCACCGTTGCTTCAATGTTCAGTTCTTCCCGCAACTCACGCACCAGCGCCTGTTGCGGTGTTTCGCCTCGCTCGACCTTCCCCCCGGGAAACTCCCACTTCAGGGCGTGCCGGTCTCCCCGGCGGCGCTGTCCCACCAGGACGCGATTCTCATGCGTAATCAGGCCGGCCGCCACCAACAACGGCCCGCGTTTGGAGTTCACATGCGCTCTTCTTGCTAGCCGGGAACGTAAGCAGAATCACATCCATTCGCGTTCCGATGCTGCAAGCAAGCATCGTAGCAAAGCCAAAACGAATCGGGCTCGCCTTAAACCGCGGCCACTAACTGCCGCAACACATACGGCAGGATCCCGCCGTTGCGATAGTATTCGGCTTCTTGCGGCGTATCGATTCGCGCCTGCGCCTCAAACGTCACAGTCTCCCCGTTCACACGGGCCGCACTCACCGTCACGTGTCCGCCGGCGTTCGCCACGGCCGCCGGAACGCTGGTAATGGAAAACACTTCGTCGCCCGTCAGTTGGTAGGTGTCTTTGTTGTCGCCCGGCAGAAACTGCAGCGGGAGCACGCCCATCCCAATCAGATTCGAGCGGTGGATACGCTCGAAGCTCTCCGCTATCACCGCCTTCACCCCTAATAGCAAAGTCCCCTTCGCCGCCCAGTCTCGTGACGATCCCGACCCATACTCCTTGCCCGCGATCACCAGCAGCGCCGTCCCCTCGGCATGGTATTTCTCCGCCGCATCGTAAATGAACATCTTCTCGCCCGACGGCATGTGCCGGGTCCAACCGCCCTCCACCCCCGGCACCATCTGGTTCCGCAGCCGGATGTTGGCGAATGTCCCGCGCACCATCACCTCATGATTGCCGCGCCTGGCGCCATAGCTGTTAAAGTCGCGCGGCTTCACCCCTTGAGCGATCAAATACTTTCCCGCCGGACTATCCACCGGAATCGAGCCTGCCGGCGATATGTGGTCGGTTGTCACGGAATCCGCCAGCACCGCCAACACGCGCAATCCCACTAGGTCCTTCACCGATGTTGCCGGGTCCACCATCTCGTCGAAGTACGGCGGCCGCTTGATGTACGTGGACTGGTCAGTCCATTCATAGATATCGCCGGTCGGAATTTTGATTGAGTTCCAGGTGAAATCGCCCGCGAACACCTCGGCATACTCCTTCGCGAAAAACTCAGTCCGCGCCGATTGCTTCACAACCGCTTCCACTTCCTGCGGCGCCGGCCAGATATCGCGCAAATACACCGGTTCCCCGTCCTTGCCCTCGCCGAGCGGCTCATTGGCCAAATCCAGATCCACACGCCCTGCCAGCGCGTAAGCCACCACCAACGGAGGGGACGCCAGATAATTCGACCGCACCAACGGATTTACTCGGCCTTCAAAGTTCCGGTTGCCGCTCAATACCGCCGCGACGTTCAGCTTTCCGTTCGACACCGCTTGGGTCACATTGTCCGGTAAGGGTCCGCTGTTTCCAATACAAGTCGTGCAGCCGTACCCAACCAGATTGAACTTCAGCTCCTCGAGGAACGGCATCAAACCCGCATCGGTCAGGTAATCGAACACCACTTTCGAACCCGGCGCCAGTGACGTCTTCACCCACGGCTTCGAACGGAGACCCTTCTCCACCGCCTTCTTCGCCAGCAGCCCCGCGGCCACCATCACCGAGGGATTTGAGGTGTTCGTACAACTGGTAATGGCCGCAATCACCACCGCGCCATCGTGAATCGTTTCCCGATGCCCATTCACCGGCAGATCCGCGCTCTTTTGTGCCGCGCCAAGGGCGGTGAGGAAATTCGCTTTCACGTCCGGTAAGTCGATCCGGTCCTGAGGACGCTTCGGCCCGGCCAGCGACGGCACCACCGACGCCAGATCCAGTTCCAGCGTGTCGTTGTAGATCGGATCGGGCGCGTCCGGCAGCAGGAACAGCCCCTGCTCTTTCGAGTACGCCTCCACTAGCTCAACCACATGTTTCGGGCGGTTCGTCAGGCGCAGATAATCCAGGCTCTTGTCGTCGATCGGGAAGAAACCGATGGTCGCTCCATACTCAGGCGCCATATTGGCGATGGTCGCGCGGTCCGCCAGCGACAGCGCATTAACGCCGGGACCGTAGAACTCCACAAACTTGCCCACCACGCCCTTTTTGCGCAGGGACTGCGTCACGAACAGGACCAAGTCCGTGGCCGTCGCGCCCTCGGGTAGTTTGCCGAAAAGCTTGAACCCAACCACCGGCGGCAACAGCATCGACGTTGGCTGGCCCAACATGCAAGCCTCGGCCTCAATGCCGCCGACGCCCCAACCCACCACGCCCAACCCATTGATCATCGTGGTGTGCGAATCCGTGCCGACCAATGTGTCCGGGTACGCCCACACGATGCCGTCACGCGTCTCACTGAACACCACGCTCGCCAGATACTCCAAATTCACCTGGTGTACGATGCCGGTATCCGGCGGCACCACACGGAAGTTGCGAAAGGCTCGCTGGCCCCAGCGAAGGAAACCGTACCGCTCCTGGTTCCGCTCGAATTCCAGCAGTGCGTTCTCGGCGAAGGCTCCAGCGGAACCGAACGCGTCTACCTGCACCGAATGATCGATCACCAGGTCCACGGGAATTAACGGATTCGCCTGCGCCGGGTTCGCCTTCATCGCGCTCAACGCGTCGCGCATCGCCGCCAGGTCCACTACGCATGGAACGCCCGTGAAATCCTGCAGCAGAACTCGCGCCGGACGGAACTGAATCTCCCGCGGCGCTGCGGTCGTATCCCATTTCGCAACGTATTCAATGTCGCTGCGCTTTACCGTCTTATCGTCCTCAAACCGGAGCAGATTCTCAAGCAGCACTTTGATGGAATACGGCAGCCGGGCCGTGTTGCCGAAACCCGCCTTCGCCAACGCACTCAACCGGTAAATCTGGTACTCACGTTCGTTGACTCGCAGCGTCCCGGCTGCGCCAAAACTGTTCTTACTTGCCATTTGTTCTAAGTGTACCGGTCGTGACTGAAGGCTGTTCACTGGACTTGCGACAATCGTCGATATGCAACCGGATCGAGATTCCCTGCGCCGGCTCTATGCCGATCTCTCCGACACGGCTTTGCTGGATATTGATCGCGCCGACCTCACCGAGGTCGCCCAGCAGTGCTACGACGAGGAGTTGGAGCGACGAAGGCCGCACCTGTTTCTCGATCCCGCCGCTGGCTCAGACCTTCAGGAAGATGTCGGTTTTGAAAATGGGGACGACGTCGGATCGCTCCCGGATGGCGAGTTGGCCGGGGGTTACGCGGACGATCTGAAGCCCGCCTGGTATGACGAAGGGGCCGAAGTCTACTCGTCGGTCATTTATCCCGGCCGGGAAACGGCGCGCGACGCCGGCGATGCTCGCGACGCCCTCAAGGAAGCCGGTATTCCGTGCTATCTCGAAATCGTCCGTGACCCATCGCCCGAGGGGATATCGCCTGTGCAGCGGTGGAAGCTCTCCGTGCCCGGAAAGCTCAGCTTGCGCGCCACCAGCGTGCTTGAGATAGAAATCTTCAATGCCGATTTCGAGGAAGAATGGCGCGGCCATCTCGAACACTTCTCTGACTCTGAACTCGAAGAAATGCACCCGCGCGTCGCGTTTGGCGGCCTGTTTGACCGCATTGAGCGCATCACCCGTCTCTACCAAGAGGAACTAGGCCGCCGCGGAATTCGCCGGAAATAGCCCGCGCCGGCGTGAGTCCACCGATCTCCGATGAGACTTGTCCACAATAGGACGTGAGTCCGCGCCGCATCGCACCCGCTGCCCTTGCCGCGGGTTTGTCTCTGGTCGCTACGCTTGCCGCGCTTGGCCAGCGAGGTATTCCGCAATCGAACGATGAGGACGAGCCGCCCATTCCGCCGCGCGCCTCCGAGTTCCACTTCGTGCGCATGGAGTACACAGATCTGCCCCAATTCCACCGCCGCTGGGGCATCTCTTCCCGCACCGGCATGGGCTCGGGCTGGTGGAATGTGGATTGGCCCGCCGCCGACAATCACTTCACCCTCGGCGTTCAGCGGCTCACGCGGCTGGATACCGGCGATCCGCGCCACATGCGCCTAACAGACAAGAACCTGTTCGATTATCCCTGGATCTACGCGACCCAAGCCGGCTGGTGGGATCTCTCAGATGCCGAGGTGAGCCGCCTGCGCGAGTATTTGCTTCGCGGCGGATTCTTGGTGGTGGATGACTTCTGGGGTCCAGAGCAATGGGACATCTTCCGCCACACTATGGACCGCGTGCTGCCCAACCACGCCATCACGAACATCGATCCTTCCGACGCCGTCATGCATGTCCTCTACGACATCGGCCCGAAAGATCTCACCTTCATTCCGGGTTCGCGCCATCTCCGCCGCATGGACGACGGCAGCGTGCAAGTCTTCCAGCCGGAAGGGACTGCTCCCGCCTGGCGCGCCATCTACGATGACCGGAACAGAATGGTGGTGGCCATCAATTTTCAGACCGACGTCGGCGACGCCTGGGAGTTCGCCGACGTCCCCATTTATCCCGAAGCGATGACGGAACTGGCTTACCGGTTCGGGATTAATTACATCGTCTATTCGATGACCCACTAAACCGCGGCTTCCACGGCGGCCAGAGTAGCGTCGTAATCCGGATGCTCTCCCACTTCCTTTACGTACTCCACATACTTGATCTTGTTGTCTTTGCCAACCACAAAAATGGCGCGGCTCTCAATGCGCAGCTCTTTGATCAGCGTGCCGTATTGCTCGCCGAAAGAGCCCGTCCTGTGATCGGACAGCATCTTCACGTGGTCCACGCCAAAGGTGGTGCACCAACGTTTCTGCGCAAAAGGCAAATCCATGCTGACGCTGTAAATCGAGAGATCGGGCAGTTTCGCTGCCGTCTCTTCAAAACGCTTGGTTTGAGCATCGCAAACCGGCGTATCGAGAGACGGAACAACGCTGAAAATTCGGACGCCGCTCCCCGTCGTGCCGAGGGTCACAACTTGAAGAGACGAATCGACAACTTCAAAATTTGGCGCGTCATCGCCGACCTTCAATTCGGGACCGACAAGCGTGAATGGGTTACCGCGAAGAGTAGTTGCACCAGGGCGTTCAGTAATCGTTGACATCGCGCCTAGTTTACCAGTGCCCAGCCTCAAGACCACACTCCGCCAGAGCGAAATCAGGGGCCACCTGTTCAATACCAACGTCATAATATGGTCTTCGCGGGCCGTATTAGATGGTCGGCGTTGCTATATGCATGCCCTCTTTGGCAATCTGATATTTCTGCTCGCCCTAAGCCCTCAGGTAACACCAGAGGTGTTAACAGTTTGCGAAGCTTTGGATAGGCTTTCGAAGCTCAACGCCACTGAAGTCCAGATTAGGGGAATCTCGATGCAAGGCGATACAGGCGAGATTTTGGTTCCCCCTACCCCCTGACAGCGCCCGGTCATCAGGGACGGCTGGAGTTGGCGGCACGTGATAGCGATCGGCCAATTGTTCGACCAGCGCCAAGCAGACCTACCGCCAGGAACAGGCTCTTTACCGCGAGCGAGGAGACTCAAGACGGTTACACGTCACCTACAGGCCCGAGGCTTTTCGGCTCCGATAGTAACCATAGACATTCTAAAGGCAAGCTCGCCGTTTGGCATTACAAGTTCACACTGATCAATATACTCACAATGGGGAGAAGGCACTCGCGAAGTACCTGGGGAAACAATGAGGGGTGGCGTTTAGAGGGGTTCAGGCCCGAACTTCTTCGACCGGCTTTACAGGTACGATCCGCGCGACGCGTTCCATGACCTTCCTATTTTGCTCAGCCTTCTTCAGGTCGTAAGCTGCCTGCAACCGCATCCATACTTCCTGCGAACCGCCAAACAGGCGGGACACCTTCAGGCACATTGACGGCGGACAGAGGCTTGCGCTCCGCCAGAATGTCGTGTAGCATCCGGCGGGACACGCCGAGAGCTTTCGCCGCGGCCGTCACGGACAGGCCGACAGACGGCAGGATGTCTTCCTTGATAATCTCCCGGATGGACGGGTGGCAGTTTATTCGTTCTCTCCATAAGCTCCTCACTAAAAATATAGCTTGGGACCTGCGGAAGTCGCTGACCTGGCTGTATTACTAATCTTCGGAATCTTCTCGCGGTGCGGAGATTTCGTCAGGTTGCAAAGCTGCTCCCTGACTGGCACCCGCGGTTCCGTGCTGAGACCGTGGAAGAGCCTTTTCCGGCGGTTCTCAAGACAGCGGTAACTCCCTTTGAAGCAACGATTTCCCAGGAAAAGGGGACAGACCCTTTTGGAGGGAGAAACGGGCGGCCATTTTGCCGCCACTTGCCTTCAATTCGCAGGTTCCTGTGAAGCGATTTCCTTCGCTTCGCGGAAGATGGTAGGCCTTTTTAATCAATGATTTCGCAGGAAAAGGGACAGACCCCTTTTGGGGAGACAGGCTCCTTTGGGCGGACAACGCTCAGTTTGCGGAGAAGCCCTAATCGGCCTAGAGCGGCAAGGATGAAGGGAGTTGCTCACTTTCGCAAGCGGTTACGTGCCGGAGCCTTTTCCAGCGGCTCCCAGAAGGTGCACGATCTGAACGGCCTCAGCGAGGGCGATATGTTTGCGCTGCTTCAGCGGCTAGCCCAAGCCGAAGGCGCAAAGCAGGTAGAACGCATCCTTCAAGATAATCCCGGCCGGGTGCGCGCACTTCGGGTGCTGACGGGGGGGAATCCTCGCACTCTGATGCTCCTGTATCGGGTCCTGTCCCAGGGTCCGGACGGCGATGTGCAGCGCGACATCGAGCAGCTATTGGATCTTTACACGCCTTTGTACAAAGCACGCTTTGAAGAGATGGCGCCACAAGCTCAGCAGGTTATGGATGCGATGGCGATCAACTGGGATCCGGTGACTGCCGGCGACCTAGCCGGAAAGCTTGCGCCTTTGTCGGTGAATCAGGTCTCGGCGCAATTGAAGCGTCTTGAAGACTTCGGCGTCGTAGAAAAAACTCCTTGGTTCGGCGAGAAGAAAGCCGGCTTTCAGATTGCCGAGCGCTTCTTCAATATTTGGTACCTCATGCGTGCCAGTCGCCGCGTCCGGCGGAGACTGATTTGGCTCGTGAAGTTCTTAGAGGCGTGGTTTGAACGCGAGGAACTCAGCGAACGCGCCCATGCGATGAGCGGACAGTGGGCCCCGGCTGGAGCTCTCCTAGAGGTCCTAGCGACCGGTGAGACCGACGAACCAGACATGTGGACGATCCGGGCCGCCGTCAGCGCTGGATTGGTAGACGGACTGATTGATCTTTTCGAGCGGACGGGGGCGAGTGACCGTTGGCGGCCAATCTATCAGGCTCTGAGAGCGATACAGGCGGGTTCGGCTCAGTACTTGCGGCGTGTGGCACCTGAAGTGCGGGCAGTCGCCAGAGAAATTGTACAGGAGATCGCCCCGAGCATGGCCAATTAGACGGATCCGACAGCGACACGAGGTCGTCAGATTCTCGAACGATATCCCTCAACTATCTGGGCAGGCCCCAAAGCATATTTCCCGCGCACTTCCACGCGACAATAGTCTCAATCATGGAACGCCTCATCTGTCACGTCGACATGGACGCGTTCTTTGTCTCCGTCGAAGAGCTTTTCGATCCATCGCTCAAGGGCAAGCCCGTGGTTGTGGGTGGCAGCCGTGATCAGCGTGGCGTTGTTTCTGCCGCTTCCTACGCCGCGCGCAAGTTTGGCATTCACTCCGCCATGCCCCTTCGCACCGCCTCCCGCCTCTGCCCGCAGGCCATTTTTGTCGAGGGTCACATGGACCGTTATCGCGATTACTCGCACAAGGTCTTTGACATCCTCAATCGCTTCACGCCGCTAGTGGAAATGGCTTCGATCGACGAGGCCTATCTCGATCTCACCGGCACCGCGCGCCTCCACGGCCCGCCGCTCGAAGCCGCGCATCGGCTTCATGAGACCGTTAAGCGTGAAACGAATCTGAACTGCTCGCTCGGCCTCGCCACCTCGCGGTTGGTCGCTAAGGTCTCGTCCGACCAGGCCAAGCCCAACGGCGTCCTGTGGGTAGTTCCGGGCGAAGAAGCCGCCTTCCTCGCCCCGCTCGACGTCCGAAAAATCCCCGGCGTCGGCAAGGTGGCCGAGCAGTCGCTGCACTCGTTGGGCATTCGCAAGGTCGGCGACCTCGCCCGCCTCGATGAACACTTTCTCAAACAACGCTTCGGCAAGTGGGGCCTCGCGCTCTCCGGCAAAGCCCGC
>CAJCIT010000028.1 GCA_903970405.1 Acidobacteriaceae bacterium
TTGGCTTGATAGAAATCAGGCGCGCCCAATCCCCAGGTTTCACATCGAAGCCGATGAGAAGAGCATTGCTTGCAGTAGAGGAGACGTTATTCGTTCAAGTAGAGGCCAGCGCGGCAATTCATAGTGCTCAGGAGCAGGATTCACCTGACGTGGCTATGGTTTAAGGGCAATACAACCCGCTGGGGGAACTTTGCCGGACGTCCTGGAGTCCAATCACACAGAAGCCGTCGTTGTTAGTTCGCCCGGGCCGGAGCCGGTTTTCAAGACTGGCCGCCGGCGCTACAATACGAAGGCGGAGCGGAATTGGCCAGCGTTTCTCAAACCCTATCGATTCTTCGAGGTCACTCGGGGGAGCTCTCGCCCGAAGACGCCCGCTTGCTGCGCGGACTGCGCGCGGGCATTGACCAAGCCTACGAAGAACTGATTTCACGGTATCGTCAGCCCGTCTATGGGATGGTCTTCCGGTTGGTGGGCAACCAGAGCGATGCCTGCGATGTGGTGCAGGAAGTCTTCTTGAAGGTCTTCCGGTCAGTCAGTTCATTCCGCGAGAAAAGCAGCCTGCGGACATGGATTTACCGGATTGCGGTGAACGAGGCGTACAACCACCGGCGGTGGTTCAGCCGGCACTGCAAGCGCGAGGTGGCCATTGAGAACGAGGAACATGAGCAATCGGCCTACGACGTCACCGTGGATCCGGGCCCCTCGCCTTTTGAGCGGGCCGCGACCACGGAGACCCGCCACCTGATTGAAGCGGCCCTGGAACGCGTGAACCCCATTTTCCGGGCGGCGGTGGTTTTGCGTGACATTGAAGATTTGAGCTATGAGGAGATTGCCGACATTTTGCAGGTTTCACTGGGTACGGTGAAATCGCGAATATTGCGGGGCAGAGAGGCATTGCGCCGCGAATTGAATGAATCCATGGAACCGGGCTACGTCGCCGCCCTCTCAGAAGCGATGGAAAGAACGTAATGGAATTGACCTGCTACAGCGCGAAACGCCACTTCACGGAGATGTTGGACGGCCAACTGCGCGGGTCAATCCGCACGCGCGTCGGCGCCCATCTGCGTCATTGCGACGATTGCTCAAGCCACTTTGAGCAGTTGTCGGCATTGCAATTGAAGTTGCGAAGCCTGCCGCAACCGGAAGCGCCGGCGGATTTGACCGCGCGGCTGCAGGTGATTGCCTCACGCGAGCGGGCGCTGGTTCTTGAGGACGGCGGATCGCGGCTGAATGCGATGTGGCGCCGCTGGAAGTTCAGGATCGACGAGTTTATGCGCCCCCTGGCGTTGCCGGCAACGGGCGGTCTGCTCTCGACGATGGTGCTGTTTGGAACTCTTGTATTGACCATCAGTACCACCACGGTGGAAGCGGCCTATGAGGTTCCAGTGCCCTATTACCCGAACCGCCTGGACGCGATTCCGCTTCCTGTGTCACTGCGGCAGCAGTCCGTGACGCTGACCATGAACATGGACGGTGCGGGGCGGATGCAAGGATATGAGGTCGCCGATGGCACCAAAGCCTCGTTTGCCGGCAATTCCTCGCATGCCAGCGTGTCGATACCGTCGCTGACGCGGCTCCTGGGTGTTGCCGAGCCGATCTCCGGCAACATTCAGATCTCATTCCAACCTCTGGCCTACCGGCAATAGCTAGTCCTTACAGCCAGAGTTGTACCTTGGCGTATGGTGCCGCCATTCCCTTCTTAACCTTTGAAGACGTATCGTACCGGATGAATGGAAGGCTCGTTCTGCAGGGCGTTTCGTTTGCTCTGGAACAGGGCGAGACCCTGGTCCTGCTCGGCCGCAGCGGATCCGGGAAGACCACTGCTTTACGCCTGGTGAACCGGCTGCTGCCTCCGGCCAGCGGCAAGATCTTTCTCGAAGGCCAAGACATTGCGACGCTCGACCCGATTGCCTTGCGGCGCCGCATTGGATATGTGATCCAGGATGTAGGACTGCTGCCCCATTGGACGATTGCGAAGAATGTGGGGCTGGTTCCGCGGCTTGAGGGCTGGCCCGCCGCGCAGGTTGAAGAGCGTGTGAACGAACTGCTGCGCCAGGTGGATCTGCCGCCGGAGGAGTACGGACTTCGTTATCCACACCAGCTTTCCGGGGGACAACGGCAGCGCGCCGGCGTGGCAAGGGCGCTGGCAAATCGCTCCAAGCTGCTGTTGTTCGATGAGCCGTTTGGAGCGCTGGACCCCATCACTCGGCACGAACTGCAGCGGCAGTTCTTGGATCTGCGCGACAGGCTGGGGATTGCCTCCCTCTTTGTTACGCATGACGTATCCGAGGCGCTGCAATTGGGCACCAGGATCGGATTGATTGAAGACGGCAAGTTGGGTGAGTTGATGACGCCGGATGAGTTTCTGAAGTCTGAGCAAGTAGAAGCTCGGCGGTTTCTGGACACGCTGCCGGTCTCTCCGAGGCGGCCCGAGTGAGGAGGAGCCGGCGGTGATCTGGAGAAGCTTGCTCAGAGATATCGGCGTGCTGACGGCAGAGCACATTTTCCTGGTAGGGATCGCGTGCCTGGTGGCGACCGTAGTGGGCGTCGCGTTGGGCATTGCTGGAACCAGGAACCCGAGGTTGCGCAGCGTCTCACTGACGGTCGCCAGTATCCTCCAAACTATTCCGAGCCTGGCGTTGTTCGGGTTCCTGATTCCCATTCCGATCATTGGCGGCATTGGCATGCACACAGCGATTCTGTGCCTGATTCTGTATGCGCTGCTGCCAGTGCTACGCAACACGGTGGTCGGGATTTCGGAGGTGGACGCACCCGCTCGTGAAGCGGCCGTTGCGATGGGGATGACCGGCCAGGAGTTGCTGCGGTTCGTGGAACTCCCGCTGGCCGCCCCGACGATCATGGCCGGCATCCGGACGGCCGTAGTCACGACAATTGGAACAGCGACGATTGCGGCCGTGATCGGCGGAGGAGGACTGGGAGTGTTGATCTTTCGCGGCGTGGCTTCCGTGGACACGTTGTCGATTCTCGCTGGGGCAATACCCGCGGCGTTGCTTGCGATTGCGGCCGATGGGGTCCTGAATTGGGTGGAACGGCGAATACGTACGGGGAGGAGTGGGCCTCGGGTTTGAGGGACGAAATATAAACGGGCTGCGCCCAGGACTGCGCCCTTGAAATCCCCGGGCCATGGCTCAAGCACAGCCCGTCCTTCTGAACCGCGCGCGTAAAGTTAAGGTAAGCACGCGGGTGACAGCGGCTATTCGCTCTGTCCAGACGACCGACACTGGCCTAAGCCTCTTTGCGACTTGGCGGCTTTGCGTGGTCATCTTCTTCCAGCTCATATCGACCTTCTTTTGTCTCTCGCTAAGTCGCAAAGGCGCAAAGAAACGCAATGATTCCTTCCGTAGCCCCCGTTTTCCTGGGGCTTGCCGCGGTTTTACAGGGGAAGTGACAGGATAGGAGACGATGCGGATCGCACTGGTTCTCTTCGCCCTCCTGATGGCCTCCTGCACGCGCACCGGGATCACGGTGGGTTCGAAGAACTTCACCGAACAGTTGGTGCTGGGTGAGATTGCCGCGCAGCAGATTGAGCGCAAGGTCCACATCCCGGTCAGCCGGAAGTTGAACCTGGGCGGGACCCTGCTGGCGCATCAGGCGCTGCTGAACGGTGAGATCGACCTGTATCCGGAGTACACCGGGACCGCGCTGACGGCGGTGCTCAAGCAGAAGCCTTCGCACAGCGCTGCGGAGGCCTTCGAGACGGTTTCGCGTCTCTATGGCGAGCGGTTCCACCTGAAGTGGTATGCGCCGCTCGGATTCGACGATACCTTTGCGATGGTGGTGAGGCGGCAAGACGCACTGGCTTTGCCCGCGCCGACTCTTTCAGCCGCCGCGCAGCGGGCCTGGAAGCTAGGAGTGGGATACGAATTTCTGACCCGGCCCGACGGCTTCGCGGCACTGGACGCGGCGTACCGCCTCCAGTGGACCGGAACCGCCAGAACGATGGATCTGGGATTGCTCTATCGAGCTCTCGATGGCGGACAGATTGAGATGGCGGCTGCCAATTCAACGGACGGGTTGCTGACTTCGAGCGAGTACGCGGTGCTGGCGGATGACCGGCATGCGTTTCCGCCTTATGAGGCTTGTTTTGTGGCGGGCGACGCGCTGAGTTCGAAGCATCCTGACGTGGCGGCGGCGGTAGCAGAGCTTTCCGGCAAGCTAAACGACCGGACCATGCGCGAGTTGAACCGTCGCGTGGATCAGGGACACGAACCGATAGTCCAGGTGGCGCATGATTTTCTGGCCACGTTTCAATGAGAGTCGCGCGGGTTTGGCTGGCAAGCGGTCTGGGCTCTGGGTCTCGCTATACTTGTCACAGGCTAAAGCCTGTGCCACCCAAACTGGCAAGAGCTTGTGGCAACAACACACAAAGGCTCAGCCTCGTGTGTGGAGTTCGATGTTTCCCCTCTTTGACGCTCGCCAAGGCAACTGCCGTTGATCAACAAACTCGTCGTTCAGAATCTAAGGCACCGGTGGGTCCGCACGCTATTGAGCGCGCTGATTATCGGCGTACAAGTAACGTCGATCCTGACGCTTTTGGGGTTGAGCCGCGGCATGCTGAAGGACTCAGAAAACCGGGCGCGCACCCTGGGGGCCGATATTATTTTGCGGCCCGGCTCCTCGGCGGCGTTCAACCTCTCCTCCGCTCCGGTGCCGGCGAAGTTTCTTCCGTTGGTCCTGAGGCAGCCTCATGTCAAGGACGCGGTCGGCGTCCTGTCGGTGGCCGCTATCCTTCTCACTCCCATCATCGGCGTCGATCTGGACGACTTCACTCGTTTTAACGGCGGTTTTCGGTTCCTGAAGGGCGGCCCCTTTCAGGCGCCGGACGACATCATCGTGGACGAGTATTACGCCAAGCAGAACAAAGTGAGCCTCGGCCAGACTATTAAGCTCATCAATCACGATTGGCGGGTTTGCGGGATCATTGAAAGCGGCAAGCTGGGCCGATTGGTGGTGCAGTTGGGCAGGCTTCAGTTCCTGACCAGCAATCCGGACAAGATTACGCAAATCTTCGTTCGTCTTGACGATCCGGTGCAAACGGATGCCGTGGTTGAGCAACTGAACAAGCTCTTAGAGGGCAACCTAACGGCGAGCTCAATCGAAGTCCTGGCGTCGCAGTACCGCATCGATAACATACCGGTGCTGAAGACATTCATCGTCGTGGTGAACGTGCTAGCGATTTTTGTGGGATTCCTGGTGGTTTTTCTTTCCATGTATACGGCGGTGGTGGAGCGCACGCGGGAGATCGGTGTCCTGAAGGCTCTGGGAGCGAAGCCAGTGACGATTCTGAACCTGCTAGTCCGCGAAACGGTTGTGCTGGCTCTGATGGGTTCGCTGCTCGGCATCATCATGTCATTCGGGACACAAGCGCTGATCATGACTTTGGTCCCGGCATCGTTACAAGTGGTTCAAGTGCCCGACTGGTGGGGATACGCAACGCTGATCGCCGTCGCCGGCGCGCTGCTGGGCGCCATCTACCCGGGTTTGCGCGCAGCGCGGCAGGATGCGATTGAGGCGCTTGCGTATGACTGAAGTCATCCCGGCGAAGCAGCCGATTATCCGCGTTCGCGGCCTCAGGAAGACCTATCGCGCCGGCGAAGTGGACGTACACGCGTTGCGGGGCGTAGACCTTGACGTGAAGGCCGGGGAGTTTGTGGCTGTGGTGGGGCCGTCTGGATCGGGCAAGTCCACGCTGTTCCACATTTTGGGTGGACTGGCGGCGCCGACGTCCGGCGAAGTCTGGATTGACGGCGAAAGCCTGCAGAAGATGAGCGATTCCGAACGCACTGAGATGCGGCAGCGCAAAGTTGGGTTTGTCTTTCAAAAGTACAATCTGCTGCCGACCCTCACGGCCCGCGACAACATCGAAATCGCGCGGTATCTGGGCCACCGGAACGGACCGGTGGATGCGTCGTTCAACCAGATGTTGGACCTGCTGGGCATTTCCGATCGCCTGAATCGGAAGCCAAGCGCCTTATCGGGCGGCGAGCAGCAACGCGTGGCAATTGCGCGGGCGCTGGTGAATAATCCCGCGATTGTGCTGGCCGATGAGCCGACCGGCAACCTGGACACGGAAAACTCAACCGCCGTGCTGGGGCTGCTGCGTCAGGTGAATGAGAGACTGGGGCAAACCATTCTCATGATCACGCATAATCCGGAGGCGGCGGCATTTGCCGACCGCACGGTTTCCATGCGGGACGGAAGAATTCTGGAGTAAGAAGGCTGCCCGCGGCGATCTCAGCCGTTGCTCAACATCTTGCTGATGTCGTTGTAAAGCACAAAAACCACGATCATCATCAGGAATACAAAGCCCAGCTTGAAGACTGTCTCCTTCACCTGTACGCTCATGTCGCGCCGGATGATCATCTCAATGAAAAGCAGAACCAGCACGCCGCCATCGAGAATGGGTATCGGAAGCAGGTTAAAAATGGCGAGGTTCAGGCTGACGATGGCCATCAGCCAGAAGAACGAGATGAAGCCCTCATGAGCGGCTTCCTTGGAGCGCTTCGCAATGCCGATGGGACCTTCCAGCGTTTTGGCGGAGATCCGATGCTCCACAATGCTGCCCAGGACTTGAAAAATGAGCGTGGCGTTTTGCTCATTAGTGCGGATAGATTCGACAAAGGCTTGTTGCAAGGGCAATTGTTCGATTTGCGTAGCGTGGTACCCGAGTGTGACGCCGATCCGCCATTGATTTTCGGTGTCGGCATTATTGACGGGCGTGACGCTGATTTTCTGAATGCGGCCGTCGCGCAGAAAGATCAGGTCGATGGGAGAACCGTGCGACTTCGAGATCAGATCCTGTCCCTTGTCGGGTGAGGAAATGGGAACTCCCTGAATGCTGATCAGCAGATCGCCAGCCTCAAGACCGGCTGAGGCCGCAGCCCGGCCGGTTGTCACGTCGCGTATCTCGACGTCCGGCTCGCCATACCAGCCGGCGACGCCCACGCCCTCTTTCGCGTCGAGTTGCGGCGTAACCTCATAGTTGCCTGGCTTTCCATTCCGCTCGGCAACAATCCGCAGGGGATGGCCGCCATTCAGCACTTCCTTGGTCCACACATCCTGCCAGGAGGGATTCCGGAGGTCGTCCACCTGAACGATGCGGTCGCCGGCTTCGAGCCCAGCGGCTGCGGCTGCGGAGCCGGGCTGAATGCGCGTGATCACCGGATTCACCGATTTGACGATCTTTGGGAAGCGTTGCGTGAAGATGCCCGTAACCAGGCCGATGGCGAGCAGGATGTTCATAAGCGGCCCTGCGAACACGACGATGACACGCTGCCAGCGGGGCTTGGCCTGAAAGCTTCGCGGATCGCTCGACTTTTCGTCACCGGGCAGCTCGCCGGTCATGCGAACGTAGCCGCCAAAAGGAATGAGGGAGACGCGAAAATCCGTTTCACCGCGGCGAACGCCGAACAATCGCGGCCCAAAGCCTATGCTGAAGGCCTCCACTTTGACTCCGCATGCCAGGGCAGCCCAATAGTGGCCCAGTTCGTGAATGAGGATCATGACTCCCAGCAGCACCATGACCCAAAAAAGTGTTTCTAATCCGCCCACGCTTCTGATTGCCCTTTCGTTTGCTTATTCAACCGCGCAAGACGCCCTTTTTGTACCTGCCAGCCTCCGGAAGGAAATCGCGTCTCTCTCTACTTTACCCGTCTTCTTTTCTATGACGTGAATGGCGGCATTTTTTATTTGCCATTCCTTGCCTTCCTGATAGCGAAGTGCCTTCTGTTGCGCTGTTGGCTGCCTCAGTGCGGGGAATCGACCAGAACAGCCACCCGCCGGGGCTCGCTGACGATCTGCCGGGCGAGTTGCCGCGATTCCTGGTCGATAGCGATCACGTCCTCTATTGTGGCTGGCTGTCGCCAGGGCTGTCGCGCCAGCGTTTCCTCCACCACTTCTGAAATGGCCAGGAATCCGATTCGGTTTTCTAGAAACGCTTCCACGGCGATCTCATCCGCGGCATTCAGCGTACAAGTGGCTGAGCCGCCGCGTTCCTGAGCTTGGTAGGCAACCGCTAACAAACGGAACTTGTCGAGATCGGGAGCGCCAAAGGTCCAGGTGCGGGGCTGCGTCCAATCCAGGCGCGGGACCGGCGCCCTTTCCCGCGAGGGATAGGTCATGGCGTATTGGATGGGCATCCGCATGTCGGTGGCCGAGACCTGGGCGATCACGCTGCCATCGTTGTATTCGACCATGGCATGGATGGAGGACTGCGGATGGACGACGACATCGACTTGCGATGCCGGCAGGTCAAAGAGCCAGCACGCCTCAATCACCTCAAAGCCCTTGTTCATCATGGTTGCCGAGTCGATTGTGATTCTTTTCCCCATTTTCCACGTGGGATGGTTCAGCGCCTGCTCAGGAGTAACGAACTCGAGATCGGCCCTGGGTGTTTCGCGGAAGGGCCCACCCGAGGCGGTAAGAATCAGACGTGTGACCTCCGTCCGAAGTCCCGCGCGAAGGCACTGATGGGCGCCGTTGTGTTCACTGTCGACGGGAATCAGCTCAGTTCCCGTCTCGCGCACCGCCTTCATCACGAGCGCGCCGCTGGCAACCAGAACCTCTTTGTTGGCGAGACCGATCTTCTTCTTCCTCAAGATCGCTTCGTATGTGGCCTCAAGACCAGCCACCCCAACAATGGCCGACATGACGAAATCGACTTCCGGCGCGGTGGCGGCGGCCACTCGGGCGACCGGCCCAGCGGTCAATTCGGGCCAGATTGCTCGCGAAAGGGAGGAGGAGGTGAGTCTCCGGCGCAGCTCGTCCAGAGTGAGGTGATCAGCCACAACTACAACTTTCGGATGGAATTCCAGAATTTGGGAAATCAGGATGTCGAGGTTCCGGCCCGCAATCAGTGCAAATATTTGAAAAGCGCCGTTGTGCTGGCGCACCACGTCAAGCGTGCTGACTCCGATGGAACCTGTTGATCCTAAAATTGTTAGCTTCATTTGTTTGTAGGAACGCTGACGCCGGGAAGAAATCCCTTCCTCAGCCTAGCGGAGAAATTTCGGTTTTCCGTAGAAAAAACTCTTGCGTTCTGAAATTCCATATTCTAATATTGGAATCAAGCCAGGGAGGCAACTCCCACCAAAGCGAGACTAACCTCATAGAAAGACCCCTGAAGCAACACCTCCCTGGCGCCCGAAAGGGTCTCGCTGCTTCCTCCGACAAACTCATTTTT
>CAJCIT010000029.1 GCA_903970405.1 Acidobacteriaceae bacterium
ATTCGGGAGCGTGAAACCGCTCTGGGACTCGATCCGCTCCCCGTCGTGGCTCTCACCGCCGACGCCAGCCAAGAGGACGCCGCGCTCAGCCTGGCCGCGGGATGCAATTCGCATCTAACCAAGCCCGTCTCCATGCGAGCCCTGCGCAAGGCCGTGGATACGTTCGCCCGGCGGCGCGGCTAACCCCGCATGGGACCTCCAATAGGCCGGATCGGCTGCGTCGAAATCGGGCGCAAAACGTCCGATTTCCCTATTGCGCTTTGGTCTGGAACTTATCAGTGATAAGGTCAAGCGAGATAGACTTGCGATAAGGCCAATTATGGCGGTGAGCTCACAGTTCCTTTCCGTCGCGCAGTTCGACGAGCGGTATGGCGCCGAGAAGCCGTATCACGAATACTGGTCTGGCGAGGCTCTCCCCAAGGCAACGCCCAGCTCAATGCACGGGATCCACCGAATCCTACTAGTTGCGCGCCAATCTTCCCCGAAAGCGGCCGCACTCAAGCAACAACGCTTGCGCGTAGCCGAGGTCTTTCGCCTGTCCAACTCCGTGCCCAGCTTCCCTTACCGCTGCCAACGCGACAATCGAAAGCTACAACCCTAATTCCGTCGCGGTCTTCCTCGATGACGTTCCAAATCGAGGTCCCTCTTTCGAGATTCGTGCCGTGGAGGCTGAGCGACGCATTCCGCTTGTGGTCACGGACCGAGCCCAAGACAATCACGATGAGCGCTGCCGTGATCCAGAAAATAATCCGACCGTCCACTTCAGCAGAATTATAGCGGTTGCACGCGCCTCATCACGGAGACGCTCGTCTCCTACAGGACGCCTTATCCAAGGCGCGCGAGGCGCGCGCGTTATTTTGCAAAGCTGACGGTTTTCTCGCAGGAAAAGGGACAGCCCCTCTAGGAGGACGTTCAAGTCAACGGCCTGACGAGCCAGCCCTCATTCTCCGCGTATCGAAGAATTGCGCGAACATCGTCAACGGGCTCCTCAAAAAGCTCGCGGGCAATAAACTCAGGTGTGTACTCGGGACTTGCGTTGTAATTTTCAACAAATGCGTCTGGAGTGATTCTCCGCCCACGCACAATCGGCGCGCCGCCCATCTTCGCGGGATTATACTCGACGATTTCGCAGCCCGGCCAATCGTGTAGCGGCTGTTGTGGCATACCCCGATTCTATGGCAATCCGTGATCCACGGCAAAAGCGCCAGTCAGCCACCGGCAACCCAATCACTCACGCCCCGACTGTCTCATAGATCCGTTCCCGCGGTGGACGGGCGGCCTGCGCGGCAGAGCGGCTCCGATCCAGCTCCGCCTGCGGCTTGAACTTCACCGAGACCAGCTTTGAGATGCCTGGCTCCTGCATAGTGACGCCATAAAGCGATTGCGCCGCTTCCATAGTGCGCTTGGCGTGCGTGATGACGATAAACTGCGTCTGCTCCGACATGTCGCGCAGCAGCTTGGTGAGGCGCTCGATATTCGCTTCGTCGAGCGGCGCGTCGATTTCGTCCAGAACACAGAACGGGCTCGGCGTGTATTGGAAGATGCTCATCAGCAGCGCCATGGCGGTCAGCGACTTCTCGCCGCCTGAGAGCAGCAGCACGTTTTGCAGCTTTTTGCCGGGAGGCGAGGCCACAATGTCGATGCCCGATTCGGCGAGGTTGTCCTCGTCGGTCAAGCGCATTTCACCCACGCCCCCGCCAAAGAGGTTGCAAAACATCTCCTTGAAGTTGGCGTTGATCGCGTGAAAGGCTTCGGCAAAGCGCTTGCGCGACTCCACGTCGATTTCCCCAATCGCCTTTTCGGTATCGCGGATCGAGTCAAGCAAATCCTGCCGCTGGGTTTGTAGGAAGTCGTGACGTTGCTGCGCCTCCTCGAATTCCTCGAGCGCCTGGGGATTGATGGGACCAAGGGCTTCGATCCTGCGCCGTACCTCGATGTACCTGGCGTCGATCTCGGCCACGGCCGCTGCATCGGGCGCGATCTCGATGCCCGATGAGAGTTCGGCGAGTGTGGCGCCGAGTTCATTCTTGGCCGTCTGCTCCAGATGCTTCAAGTCGGATTCAAGCCGTGCGAGCGTCACCTGCAGTTCGGAGCGGTTTTCCTGGAGAGCCTGGGCATTGGCGCGCAACGCTTTCAGCCCCTCCTCGATCAGGCCGATTTGAGCGCGCCATTCGGATTCCCGATGCGCCAGTTGGCGAACGGCCGCATCCGTTTCGAGCACAAGTTGCGCCAAACGCTCCGCTTGGGCCGCCAGTTCGGTGTTGCTGACTTGAAGTTGGGAACGCTCGGCGGCCAGGCGTTCCGATTCGCGGACGAGATTGGCCCGGCGATTGGCCACTTCGCGAAGCCGCGTTTCGGTCCGGGCATGGGTCGCGGCGATGGCGCGATGGCGCTCATCGGAGCTGGCAAGGTTGGCGCGCAGCGTGGAATGCTCTTCAGACAGTTGGGCGACCCCGGCCTGAAGCACGTACAACTCTTCGCGCGCAGCTTCCAGAGATTCTTCCTGCTCCGCGCGGCGCGTCTCCCGCCCCTGCAACTCTTCGCGGTCCTGGATGAGGCGCTCTTCGATGGCGGCGCGGACGCGCGCGATCCGTTCCAGTTCGGCCCTGGCGCTGAGCAGCCGGCTATCCACCCGTTGGAACTCTTCAGCCAGCTTGCGGCTTTCATGATCCAGCGCCAACACTTCCTTCTCATGCCCCTGTTGTTGGGCCCTTAGAACTTCCAGGCGTTCGGTAAGTCCGGCCAGTTCTTCTTCGATCGAGGCTAGCCGGGTCTGCGCGTCCTGAAGCTCTTCCAGCTTCCTGCGCTCCAATTCGGTAACCTCACGCAGCTCGCGCTTGAGCGCAAGCGGTCCGGCGCCGGTCTTTTTGCCGCCGCTGACGGCGTGGCCATGGTAACTGACGCCATCGGGCGTCAGGAAGAAGCAATCCGGATACTGAACGGCCAGGCGTTGAGCGGCGCCGCGGTCAGAGGCGATAAAGCAATTCGCCACGCGGGGCAGCAGCCGCAACGGCGCGTGGCTCAATCCATTGCCGAAGCGCAGCGCGACGCCAAGGTTGGTGACAATGCCTTCGTCGTTCCCGGGACGATGGGCGGTTCGAGTCTCCCCGGAAACGGGATCCTCATAACTCTCCACCAGGAATGTGGCGCGGCCGTCAAGATCGGTCCGCAGCAGGTCAATTCCCTGCTCCGCTCCGGTCCAATCCTTTACCACCACGAACTCCAACTCCTCGTGAAGGAATTCTTCGGCGGCCTTCTCAAATTGCGGATCCACTTCCAGGAAATCGGCCAGGACGCCCGCGGGCTTCAGGCCGTGCGCTTTGCCCTGCTCGATAGCGGTAAAGAGGCGCTTGACGGTTTCGGTGGTGTAGGTGCGGTGCGAAAGCACTTCGCTTAGTGAATCCCGGCGGGCTTTGATGCGCGAGTGTTCGCTCCGGAAGCGCTCCAGAGACTGGCGCGTTTCCTTTAGAGCGGCGCGGCGTTCGTGAAGCTCCTGCTCCACGGCCCGGCGTTGTCCGGTGACCGTGGCCAGCTCTTCCTGACGGGCGATGAGACTCTCGGCGAGCTGTTCCTTCCCGGCCAGAATGCGCGTGAGGTCCGTTTCGGCTTGCGCGGATTCCTGCCCGGCGCGATTCGATTCGCGCTCCGATGAGGCCAGTTGCGCCTCGTCCTGGGCCATGCGGTTCCGCAGGGCGCTCGCCTCATTGATCAGGCGAAGAACCTGCTGGCGGCTGGCTTCAAGGGTCCGCTCCCGTTCACTGAGGCGGGCTTGAGCCTGCTGGCGTTCGGCCCCTTTGGCGTCAAGTAACTCGCGGGCCGAGAGGCGTTCGGCTTCGAGCACCGCCGCTTCAGCGCTTTGCTGCTCAAGTTCGAGGGCGCTTTCGGCCTCCTGGCGTTCCAATTCCAGCGTTTCCACATCGCTCTTCGACAGGCGCTGGTTGATCTGCTCAATTTGGCGAAGCTGGTATTCCTGCTTGCCGCGGGTACGCTCGGCTTCCAGTTGCGCATCGGCCAGTTGCTGGCGGGCGGCCGTGAGCTGCTTTTCGAGATCGTAGAGCGCTTCGACAGACTGGGACTGCTCCTGCTCTTTTTCGGCGACAGAGGTCTGTAGGGCTTTCAGGCCGCTACTGGCAAGATTGAGCTCAATGGCGGTGCGGGCGGTTTCGCTTTCCAGCAGCTTGAACTTCCCGGTGAGAACCTGGCGGAGGTAGCCAATCATCTCCGCGCGCAGTTCGCCGTAACGCTTGGTCTTCGCGGCCTGGCGTTTCAGCGAATTCACCTGGCGGGTGACCTCTTCGAGAATGTCAAAGACGCGGGAGAGATTCTGTTTGGCGCTCTCCAAACGGGCTTCAGCCAGCCGCTTGCGGGCCTTGAACTTCGTAATGCCGGCTGACTCCTCGATCACCGAGCGGCGATCCTGCGGCTTGTTGCTGAGGATCTGGCCGATACGGCCCTGCTCGATGATGGCGTAGCTCTCCGGACCCAGGCCGGTGCCGAGGAAGAGATCCTGAATGTCGCGCAGGCGGGCGGTCTTGCCGTTAATGAGATATTCGCTTTCGCCTGAGCGATACAGGCGGCGGGTGATGGTGACTTCGCCGGCGCGCGCGGCGGTGTGAGCGGCTTCCGAAAGAACGGCGTGGCCGTTGGAGTGACCGTTGCCGTTCCCGCCATTTGTCCCCCCGTTCCCAATGACGCTGGCGGCCGCCTGTAAAATCTCCACCGTTTCGCGAGGAGTTTCTAGCTTGGCTTCATCCGGCTCGGCAGCCCTAACAGGGCCAGCCGCGGCATCCACGGCGGCGCGGTGAGGATGCTGGAGAATGGCCTCGTCCGGCACCAACGTCATGGTGACGCTGGCCATACCCAGCGGCTTGCGATCCCGCGTTCCGGCGAAGATCACGTCTTCCATGCGCGCGCCGCGCAAAGTCTTCGCCGATTGCTCGCCCAACACCCAACTGATGGCGTCACTGAGGTTTGACTTCCCGCACCCATTCGGACCTACAATGGCGGCGATGCCGCTGCCATTGAACTTCATTTCCGTTCGGTCGTAAAAGGACTTAAAGCCTTGGATTTCAACGCGCTTGAGCTTGAGCAAAGGGATGGACCCCTCTCGTGGATTTCTCGGGGGTGCTTTTATCCTAACCGCTGGTTCCGGCAATGTAAAGCACCCTGGCCACACAATTTAGTGTACGTCCTTCAAACCACCACTACTTGTAGTATTCAGCCAGCAGCTCGCGGAGGATTCCGGCCTCCTGGACCTCATAAGATATAGAGTGACGAACGAAGCCGATTTTTCTTGCAGTTTCAACTCCGGCTCTCCGCAGCTCCCAGAACTCCTGACCACTATAGACGGTTTTGAGCCCCCAATCGCATTGAGGGTTCGGAACAAAAAACCGAACGTCCCGAAGGGCGTCAGCCGAAGGCGGCATTCTCCGGTATACCGGACGGCCATGGCTTGTTGTAACCGCCCGCGACCGCCTCGTGGACGGCCGCCAGAAGCCCTGGATCGATTGGCGTTTCGAGAGCCAGGCAGTTCGCCGCCACGTTCTCCGCGGACGACATTCCAACAACGTTGGTGGCGGCGTTCGGATAGTCAAGGCAGTAGCGCAACGCGAATACAGAAGGATCGACCCGCTGCTGAACTAACAGATCCACGGCGCGCTTCCCGGCGGCTAGCACCTCCGGCGCAGCGGGATGCCAGGCGGGCGGACCCTGCACGGTCAAAACGCCCATGTGGAGCGGGGAGGCATTGATCAGCCCGATTCCCGCGGATTCGGCGAAGGGGCGCAACGATCTATCAAGTTCATCGGAGAGCAGATTATAGCGGCAGTACGAGAGAATCGTATCGACGCGCGCTTGGCTTGCGATTTGGCGAAGCACCCCCAAGCTGTAGCCCGTAATCCCAATAAAACGAACCTTCCCCTGCCGCTGCAGTTCCTGCAGGGCCGGGATAGTCTCATCGACGATCTGACGGACAGACCCGAACTCGACGTCATGAACCTGATAGAAGTCGATGTAATCGGTTCTCAGACGCAGCAGGGAGGCTTCGATGCTGGCATAGGTGCGATCGGCGGAAAAATCGAAGTCCTCACGGTCATACCGTCCGCATTTCGTCGCAAGCAAAACCGACGCCCGCTTTCCGGCCAGCGCATTGCCGAGGCGCTCTTCGGCAAGGGTCCGGCCGTAGTAGGGGGCGACATCGAAAAAGTTGATGCCCCGGTCGATGGCCGCATCCACGGCGCGTTCCCCTTCGCTCGCCGTCACCGGGCGGAATTCGTTGCCTAGTGGGGAAGCCCCGAAGCCAATCGACGACACCTGAACCCCAGTCTTTCCGAGTGGGCGATATTCCATGAAAGACTCCTTAGGCTGCCTGCCGTCCTTCTTCCTTCCTCACTGGCGAGCCATGCCGGGCTCCGCGCGATAAGCTAGCAAGCGAAACCATGCTCCGCACAGGCATCCTCAACCCGGCCGTCCAATCTCTGCTGTGCCGTGTCCGGCACACAAATACCCTGGTGATTGCCGACCGCGGATTCCCCTATTTTCCGCAAATCGAAACCATCGACATCTCACTCACCGACGATATCCCGACCGTTCTGGACATTCTTCGGGCGATTTCTGGGAACTTTACCATGGGCCGCATTCACATGGCGCGGGAATTCCGTGAGCGCAATGAAGATGCGGTTGTGGCGGCGTTTCGCGCGGTTCTCGGCAAAGATCCGGAGCTGGAGCCTCACGCGGAATTTAAGCGCCGCGTGCCGCAAGCCATTGGGCTCATTCGAAGCGGAGACACCACGCAATATGCCAACGTGATTCTGGAATCGGGCTGACCGAAATCACGGGCGGAGATATGATCGTGAGCTATGCGCCCATTTGCCACGGTTCGCCGGCCGTCACGGTACGGGAGGATCCTGCCCGGATTCCTGCTTCTCACCTCGGCGGCGGCGCTTAGCGCTTACCTGGTGACGCGTCCGCCGGACGTGCCCTTTGAAAAGCACATGATCGATCCGGGGTCCAGCGAATCGGCGGCCATCGCCGACATCAATGGAGACGGAAGGATTGACATCGTCTCCGGCGAGAACTGGTACGAAGCGCCCAACTGGACCAAGCACCGCTTCCGCGACATTCTCTATACGAACAACTACATTGACGACCTGAGCACGCTGGCGCTGGACGTCAATGAGGACGGGCACGTGGACCTCATCACTTCCGGCTGGTTCCGTCAGAAGCTGGACTGGTGGGAGAATCCCGGAACGCCCAACGGAACTTGGCATGACCATGTCATTGAGACCGGCTACCCGATCGAGTTCACATTTCTCGTGGACCTGGATAATGACGGCAAGGCCAACGAAATTCTGCCCCAGTTCGGCGACGTCAAAGCGCCGCTCGCGTGGTATGAGCGCGACCACCACGGCGGAATCGTCAAGCATGTGGTCAGCCCCCGCAGTTACGGCCACGGCATCGGGGTGGGCGATGTGAACGGCGATGGGCGGAACGACATCCTGACGCAGAATGGCTGGTTTGAGGCGCCCCCAGATCCACGCAACGGCGAATGGAAGTTTCATCCCGATTGGCAGTTGGGCGACCTGGGCTTCATTCACGTCGCCGACGTTAATGGCGACGGACTGCCGGACCTTGTGACGTCAATGGCGCACGGCTACGGCATCTTCTGGCTGGAGCAGAAGCCCGGCCATTTTTGGGAGAAGCACATCATTGACGACAGTTGGTCACAGGCGCACGCCACCACACTGATAGACTTGCGCGCAGGCCCGGGTGGGGCTGCCTACGGGGCTCACTCATCGACGCTCGGGATTTTGACGGGGAAGCGATTCATGGCCCACAACGGGCATGACCCGGGCGCGCAGGAGCCGCTGGGCGTCTATTGGTATGAGCGTTTGATCGTGCCGAGCGAAAAAACGCCCGGAAAGCCAACCATCGAGTGGGTGAAACATGTGATCGATTACGGCGGCCGGACCGGCGGCGGGATCCAGATTCCAGTGGCCGACCTGGATGGCGATGGCGACCTGGATTTCGTGGTGGCGGGCAAGAGCGGCCTGTTCTGGTTTGAGAATAAGACGAAGTGAGGGCAAGCGCTGAGCGCTTAAGTGATGGCTGAGAAACTGTATGACGTCGTGGTGGTGGGTTCGGGCGCGGGAGGCGGCACATTGGCCGCCGAGCTGGCGCAACAGGGCGCTGAAGTGCTGGTGCTGGAAGGCGGGCCCACGGTCAACACGCGCTCGGACTTCAACACTCATGCCCTGCCTTATGAGTTTCCGAACCGTTCCATACCGGTGATGAAACCGGGCCGCCCGGGCTTCGATGGCGAGCGGTCACGCGGCGTCGGCGGCAAGACGATGCTCTGGAATGCGGTGGCGCTTCGCATGAGCCAGCGGGACTTGCAGGGACGGCAACACGATGGCGCGGGCGAAGACTGGCCGTTCGGGTACGCCGAAATGAAGCCGTGGTACGACAAGGTGGAAACGGATGTCGGGGTTTGCGGCAACTACGATCATCTGGAGGATCTGCCGGATGGCATCTTTCTTCCGCCGGTGCCGATGAAGTGCACCGATAAGATGATTCAGGCGGGAGGCGCAAAACTGGGCGTGCCGGTGATTCACGTCCGGAAAGCCACGCTCAGTGAGCCACGCAAAGGGCGCCCGGCTTGCCATTTTTGCGGAAACTGCATGGCGGGCTGCGATGTGGTGGCGAAATACAATTCGGCTGACGTCCACATGATCCCGGCGCAACGGGCGGGCAAGCCGCTGACGATCCGGCCGAACAGCATCGTCTATGACCTGGCAGTGGAGACCGATGCGCCCCGTGTCAAAGAGGTGCGCTACTTCGACCGTGAGACCCGGGCGCAAGGCGCGGCGCGCGGCCGGGTGGTGGTGGCGTGCGCCTGCGCCCAAAGCGTTGCGCTGCTGCTGATGTCCAAATCCAGCCGTTTCCCGGCGGGCCTCGCGAACTCAAGCGGCGAGTTGGGGCGCAACTTCATTCCGCACATCAATTGCGGCGTTGAGGCATTCCTTGAAGATCGCCTCGGCGTGGAGACGTCAGACGACGAGGGCTTTTTGGATCATGCCTACGTGCCATCATTCATGCACGCGAAGAAGCGCGATTATCCCCGCAGCTTCGGGTACCAGTTCAATTACCAGAACCAACGTTCCGTGGGGTGGGCTCGGCGCGTGAAGGGCATGGGCGCCGGTTACAAGAAATCCGTCAAGGATCGCTATCCGGCTTACATCACTTTTACCGGGTATCAGGAGATGATCCCGAACAAGGATTCGTACATTGACTTGGACGAGCAGACGAAGGATGCGTACGGATTACCCTCGGCGCGCCGGTATTGGAAGCTGTCCGAATCCGACTGGAAATGTTATGAAGCAATGAAGCAGTGGGGCGTCGACATTTTGAAGGCGAGTAAGGCGGAGATCCATTCCGTAAGCCAGACGCCGAATACGAATCACGAAATTGGCGGCTGCCGGATGGGCCGCGATCCGAAGCGATTCGTGCTGAACGAGTACTGCCGCGCTCATGATGTCCCAAATCTTTACGTGGTGGATGCCAGCGTCTTCCCCTCGGCGTCGGAGAAGAATCCCACGCTAACCATCATGGCCCTGGCGGCGCGCACGGCAAGTCACATCGGCGAAGCGCTGAGAAAGCAGGAGGTGTAAGAATGCCGGCCTACTCCACTGACAGGCGCGGCGCGCTGAAGATTCTCGGCGCCATTGGGGCTACTTGCGCGCATCCCTTTGCGGGCGATGAGTTGTTCGGGCAGACCGTGCCGCCGTCGCCGCACGAACATGGCGTGGCGGAGATCTCACTTACCTTCCTGCGCGGCGCTGACTTCTCAACCATGGCGAGAGTGACTGACCTCATCATTCCGCGCACAGCCACGCCAGGCGCCATTGACGCGGGTGTACCTGCATACGTCGACAGGATTGTTGGCGGTAACGGCAACCATCAGGAGTTGGTGGCGGAAGGCTTGCGGTTCCTGGCCGCCCAGGCGCAGGTGTCGGCGCAGAAGACTTTCGTGGAACTGACGGAAACGCAGCAATTGACGATTTTGGAGCCGCTCTGCGAGGCCTGGGACAATCATGCGGGCGCCCAAGCGGAGTTACCGCGCAG
The DNA here is from genome assembly GCA_903970405.1 of Acidobacteriaceae bacterium. Classification (GTDB taxonomy): domain Bacteria; phylum Acidobacteriota; class Terriglobia; order Bryobacterales; family Bryobacteraceae; genus CAJCIT01. Next base: position 10,123 of record CAJCIT010000029.1, read on the forward strand.
TGTGCAGTTTTTCGGTTTGATGAAGAGCCTGACCGCGGACGGTTACTACACGTCCCGGCCGGGCCTAATGGAAGAATTACAGTATCGCGGAAATCATGCGCTAAGTGCGTTTCCCGGGTGTCACGAACATTAAGCCTTCACAGCCGCGACCGTCAGGGAGCGACCGCCGATGAAGGTCTTGTCCCGGCAACCGGTCGCTCCCTGACGGTCGCGGCTCTGAGAACGGCGGGAATCGGGCTCGGAAAACTAAAAGGAAACACATGTCACTAATTGACGAAGCCCTCACGACGGGGGAAGGCATCTTGCGGCTCAAGCCCGCCTGGGTCCCGCGCTCATTCATGTTGCCGGGTGGCCGTCTGCGCCTGCACCCGGCCGACCTGTACGCGCTCGGCGCGCATCGCGGCGGCATCAATGAGCGCTGGTTTTCGTCGACAACCAACGCTTCGAACGGCCCGGGCACGCCGGCCGACGAGGGCCTCAGCTACGCCGCGTTCGGGGGCGAGACATTTCTGTTGAAAGAGGCCGTCGAGACGCGCGGCGATCGGTTACTCGGCCAGAGCGCGATGGAAGAGTACGGCGGCTGGAATGTGCTTTGTAAGTTCTTCGATAACCTGGGCCCAATTCCGCACCACATGCATCAAAGCGATAAGCACGCCGGCCTGGTGGGGCAGCGCGGCAAGCCGGAGAGTTACTACTTTCCGCCGCAGTACAACATGCACGAGAACAATTTTCCCTACACCTTCATGGGTCTGGAGCCGGGCACGAGGCCTGAGGACATGCGGGCATGCCTCGAGCGCTGGAACGAAGGCGACAATGGAATTCTGTATTTATCGAAGGCTTATCGCCTGCAGCCGGGCACCGGCTGGCAGATAGACCCCGGCGTTCTGCATGCGCCCGGTTCGCTGGTCACTTATGAGCCTCAAGTGAACAGCGATGTGTTCGCGATGTTCCAATCGATGGTGGAAGGCAGGCCGATCGGCTGGGAGTTGCTGGTGAAAGACGTCCCGGCGCAATATCACCATGATCTGGACTTCATCGTCGGGCTGCTGGATTGGGAAGCGAACGTGGATCCAACGTTCGGGGAACATAACCGGACGTTCCCGAAGCCGGCGGCCGACGAAGCCGCGATGAAAGAGGCAGGTTATTGCGAGGTTTGGGTCTCATACGGCACCGGTTACTATTCGGCGAAGGAACTGACGGTGCAGCCCGGCCGCAGTGTCACCGTCCGCGACGGAGCGGCCTACGGCCTGATCCTCACCCAGGGCTTCGGACGGATTGGCGCGTACGCCGTCGAAACGCCGACGCTGATCCGCTACGGCCAAATGACCAGCGATGAGTTGTTCGTCTCGGCCGATGCGGCGGGGCGCGGCGTCATCGTCACCAACGAAAGCCAATCGGAACCGTTAGTGGTGTTGAAACACTTCGGGCCGGGCAATCCCGAGGCTGAGATATTGCGCAGCCGCCATTAGAAAAGGCGCCTATGAATTTCGATCCCAAATACCCCGCCCTTCACAACGCGATGTGGCCCGGCCTGGTAGGCAAAGGCCCGGATTCCGAGCCGCCCATCGATCTAGACACAATGCTCCGTTTGACCGCGGAAACGGAGGTGAACGGCATTCGGTTCGATGGCGTGGATCTGTTCCTCTTTGAACCGCATATTGACATCGATGCGACTGACGATGAGCTGAAAGCTTTGGCCGATAAGCTGATGGGCTACAAGTTGAGAGCCGGCTCGGTGGTTGCCCCGGTGTGGCCGGCCACGGGCGGCAGTTCGGCGATGAGCACCGGCAGCGAACGCGACAAGTTTCTCAATCAGGTCCGAAAGGCTTGCCGCATCGGCCGCCGGCTGAAAGAGTTGGGTGTTCGGGAATACGGAGTGGTTCGGATTGACTCCGCATGCAGCCCCGCCGATTGGGCGCGCGATCCCATGGCCTCCTTCCACATCGCTGAGACCTTTCGTGAGTCCTGCTCGGTCGCTGAATCGTTCGGAGAACGGATTGCCGTCGAGGGCGAAGTCTGCTGGGGAGGCATTCACGGTTGGCGGAAGGCGGCGGACTTGCTTGAAATGGTGAACCGTCCGAAGACCATCGGCTTTCAGGCGGATATGGCGCATACGCTGCTCTTCCTGCTGGGCGTGAATGCGCCGGAGGACCGCTTGCTGCCGGAGGACTTCGATTGGTCTCAAACGGAGGTGCTGGATGAGGCCATGAAAAAGATGACGGCCGCGCTCCGTCCGTGGACCATCGATTTTCATGTGGCGCAGAACGATGCCACGGTGAAGGGATCCGGCTCGCACGATAAAACCGGGCGGCATTGCCTGCCGAACGACCCGAACGGCAAGCTGGACATTGTCAAGTATTCCGGCTTCTGGCTGCGCGACGGGCACGGGAAGCCGACGCGGGCGATTCAGCACATGTGCTGGGATGGCTGCATGTTTCCGAACGAGACGATGTTGAAGCCGGAAACGTGGCGTGATGTTCTCAACATCATGATCGCCGTGAGAAATGCTCATGGCTGGAACTGGCTGGAGGCCGAAGGTGTCCGCTAAGCAGCTCGGTATTGGCCTGGTGGGGTACGGCTTCATGGGCCGCACGCACTCCAACGCGTTTCGCAGAGTACCCAACTTTTTCCCGGGCGTGTATGAACCGGTGTTGATCGCGGTGGCGGCGCGTAACGAAGCGCGCGCCCGCGATTTCGCGGCCCAATGGGGATACCAACGGGCGGAAACAGACTGGCGGAAACTCATCTCGGCGCCGGATATCGATCTCATCGACATTGCCAGTCCCAATGACACGCATGCGGAGATTGCGATCGCCGCGGCCGAAGCGGGAAAGATGGTGCTCTGCGAGAAGCCGCTGGGCCGCACGGCCGCAGAAGCCTCGACGATGGTGGATGCCGTCGAAAAAGCCGGGGTGCCCAATATGGTCTGGTATAACTACCGCCGCGTTCCGGCGGTGGTTCTGGCGAAGCAACTGATCGATGAGGGACGCTTAGGCCGGATCTTCCACTACCGTGCGAAGTTCCTGCAGGATTGGACCATTTCGAAGGATCTGCCGCAAGGCGGCGAGGGACTGTGGCGGCTGGATGTTTCGATCTCCGGCAGCGGCGTGACGGGCGACCTGCTGGCCCATTGCATCGACACGGCGTTGTGGTTGAACGGTCCGATCGATGAAGTGACAGCCATGACGGAGACGTTCGTCAAAGAGCGGAAGCATAGCCTGACGGGGCAAATTCAACAGGTGGGCATCGACGACGCCAGCGCTTTTCTGGCCCGCTTCGCGAACGGATCACTAGCGACCTTTGAGGCGACGCGCTACGCCCGCGGCCACAAAGCGCTGTATACGCTCGAAATCAATGGCGAGAGCGCTTCGCTCTTCTGGGATCTGCATGACCTGCACCGGTTGCAGATGTTCGACCATCGCGATGAGGGGCGCCTGCGCGGATGGCGGTCGATTCACATCACGGACAGCGACCATCCGTACATGAAGCACTGGTGGGTGCCCGGTTTGCAGATCGGCTATGAGCACACGTTCGTGCATCAGTTCGCCGATTTCCTGGAAGGCCTGGAATCGGGCTCCGTTCCCGGCCCGAGCTTCCGGGACGGCCTGGCGACAGACCGCATCACGGACGCGGTGCTTGCTTCCGCGAAGTCGAAAACATGGCAGAGTTGCTGACTCTGTTTCTTGCCGAGCCTGAGAATTCTACACCTGCGAGCAAAACGCTCGGAGGCTCCTTCTGAACCGCCCGTGAAGCAAGCGGACCCGGCTGATCCTATTCGAGCGTAGATAGCGCGATGCTGCCCCTTCGTTGCTCATGGGGTTCCGCTGGACCACGGTCCGCTTGTTCCACGCGCGGTTCAGAAGTACCGGCTGTGGTTATGCCTTAAAGCTTGAATTGGCCCACCATGGATTGCAAAGCCGCGGCCATCTCGGTGAGCGAGCGGGCCGATTGTTCCGTGTCCGAGGCGCCGGAACTGGTGCTCTGCGCGGCGGACGCAACCACTGAAATGCTGTGAGCAATTTCTCCTGTGCCCTTCGCCGCTTCGACAACATTACGGCTGATTTCCTGCGTGGTGGCCGTTTGTTCTTCCACCGCCGAGGCGATGGTGGTGGAGATGTCGCTGATACGGGTGATGATCGCCGTGATCTCAGCGATTGAACTAACCACGTTACCGGTGTCGTTCTGGATGGCTTCGATCTTCTTACCGATCTCTTCAGTAGCCTTGGCCGTCTCCTTGGCCAGTTCCTTCACTTCGTTGGCTACCACCGCGAAGCCTTTTCCGGCCTCACCGGCTCGCGCTGCCTCAATGGTGGCGTTCAGGGCCAGAAGATTGGTCTGCTGGGCGATCGAGGTAATGACCTTAATCACCTTGCCAATTTCGGCGCTGGAATCGCCGAGTTTACGGATTGTTTCGTTGGTTGCGTGAGCGACTGTTACGGCGTTGTTGGCAACCCGAGCCGCCTCGGAGGAGTTCTTGGCGATTTCGCGGATGGACGCTTGCATTTCTTCGGCGCCGGCGGCGACAACTCCGACATTGGCGGAGACCTCTTCGGCAGCCGCGGAGGCAGAGTTTGCCTGATGAGCTGTTTCGTTGGCCGTGCCGGACATCTGCTTGCTGATCACGTTCAGCTCTTCCGATGCCGAGCCGAGCGATTGAGCGTTGTGCGAAATGGATACGAGATTTACGCGAAGCGCCTTGAAGAAGCCGTCCAGACCCTCGCCAAGCTGACCGACAGCATCAGTGCCGCTGACTGTGACTCCGTGAGTCAGGTCGCCGTTGGCGGCAGCCGAAACCACCGCCAGGATGCTATCCACCTTGCCTTTGAGTTCCTCCGCCGCGCGCTCCACTTCGATTTTCAACTTCACGTGCGTCGTGATATCGCCGGCAAGGTTAATCACCTTGAACGGCTTGCCTTTCAGGTCGAGAATCGGATTGTAGGAAGCCTGAATCCAAACCTCCCTACCCCCCTTCCCGATGCGCTTGAACTCCGCCGCTACGAACTCGCCGTGGTTCAAGCGGGCCCAGAAGTCGCGGTATTCCGCGCTATTGCCATAGCTCTCCTCGACGAACATGCTATGATGGCGGCCCTGAATTTCACCCAGCCCGTAGCCTAACGCTTTTAGGAAGTTGTCATTTGCAGTGATGATTGTCCCGTCTAACTTGAACTCAATCATGGCTTGCGACTTGTCAATCGCAGACAGAACGGCCTCAGCCTGTTCCGATTGAAGCGCGTCATTCAAGGCGCTCATCGGTTCCGCGACGGAACTCTCTGGCCGGGCGGCCGTCGCGAGCCTAATGTTGGACTCACGGCCATTTCTTAACTTTGTTTTCAAGGGCAGCCTTCTCCTTAAAGAAGGTCGTCCGAAAACCATAAATTCTGTAGGCTCCTGAAGACCAAAAGCCGGAACAGGCCGGATTTTCGGACGGGCGAGTGGCCTGGGTAAGACGCAAACCGAAGTCTTGGCTCCTTCTCCGTGGAGGATCATCTCAGCAAGACAAAAACGGCGGCGCCGGTTCTTCACCGATGCCGCCGTTTGCTTTGTGCCTTGAGGTTAACCCTACCGTGCGGCCAGCAATGCCCTGAGGTGCCGCGCTCGCTCCGGCGAACGCAACTGCCGCAGCGCCTTCGCTTCAATCTGGCGGATGCGTTCACGCGTCACGTCGAACTCCTGGCCGATCTCTTCCAGCGTATGCTCGCGTTCACAGCCAATGCCAAACCGCAACCGGATGACCTTCTCCTCTTTCGGCGAGAGGGTCTTCAGGATATTCGCGGTTTCGTCGCGAACGTTCGAATCGATCACCGCATCCACGGGCGAGCCCACCCAGCGGTCTTCAATCAGATCGCCCAGCGCAGATTCGCCGTCGCGGCCCACCGGCGTTTCAAGCGATACCGGATCGCGCGAGATAGTCTTCAGCTTCTGAACTTTTTCCACCGGAATGTCCATCCGGCGGCTGATTTCTTCGTTGGTTGGGGCGCGGCCCAGTTCCTTCTCCAGTTCACGCGTCGCGCGCAGGAACTTGTTCATGCTCTCGTTCATGTGAACGGGAATTCGAATGGTGCGCGATTGATCGGCAATGGCGCGGGTAATGGCCTGTCTGATCCACCAGGTGGCGTAGGTCGAGAACTTGTAGCCGCGGCGGTATTCGAACTTGTCGGCTGCGCGCATCAAGCCGATGTTGCCTTCCTGGATCAGGTCCAGCAGGTGCAAGCCGCGGTTGACGTATTTCTTCGCCACCGAAACCACCAGGCGAAGGTTGGCTTCCACCAGATCCTTCTTGGCTCGCTCCGCTTCGATCTCGCCGTGGCGGATCACCGCCAGACTGTGGCGCAAATCGGGAAGCGAGGCGCCGGCGTCGGTCTCCCGCTTCTTCAGGTCGCGCTTCAGTTCTTTCAGGCGGGCTTGCGCGGCTGCGGTGTTGCGCGCTTCCTGTTTCTTGATCTCGGCGTCGAGGACGGACATTTCGTCGGCGACATGTTCGATAGCGCGAACGAACTCCTTCCAGCGGACCAGCAGGAACGGAATGGCGCGCATGGAACGCGAGAGCTCCACCTTGGCGCGGGCCACCTTGCCCATCCACTTTTTGCGCAGCTTCTTATTCACGGCGGGGGCGGCCGCGTACTTATCCACGGTCTGCAGGAGTTTCTTATTCGAGGCGGTGTAGTTGCTGAACAGCTCCTTCACTTCGGCTCGCCGCTTCAGGTCAGCCGCGCTGCCCTCTTCGGCGTCGCTCTGGCCCAGGTCCACGTAGCAATCGATGTCTTCGGCGTCGCTGCGAACCAGCTCCGAAAACTCCAGCACCATCGCCTGGATCAGCGGAGAACGGCTGATCGCCTTTTGCATGCGCAACTTGCCGCGCTCCATTTTGCGCGCAAGCGTGACCTCGCCCTCTCTGGTGAGGAGCGGCACCGACCCCATTTCGCGCAGATATACGCGAACCGGGTCGTCCGTGTAGATTGACTCTTCTACCGGCTGCTGGCTATGGAAATCGTCGCCTTCCTGAACCTCTTCAGGATGAAAGAAGTTGGCTTCTTCATCGAAGGGCAGGCCTAGCGGCTCATGGCCTTCAGCTAGAAACTGGTCCTCAAATTGATCCACTGATCTACCCACCTCTTGCTCTACTTCCGCTATCTCCGTATTTGCGTCACCTATCACTATTTGCTTCAGTTATTGCTACTTTCCGGCGGGGGGCCCTCCCGAAGAAGCCACCAGCATCTTGAATTCCTATTCGTTTGTGTGCAACACGTTCCAAAACCGGCAGGCGCCGTTCACGCACGCCCCTCTGGAGGCTGCCCTGAAGCAACAGGGAGGGCGGCCTGGTTCAATCGTCTTGCCCTGGGGGAGAACTGATCGGCCCCGGCCTGAACCCGATGTGACCGGCGACCCGTGGCACTTTTGATGCGCCCCGATTATAACCCGAAAATCGGGTAGAGTTAAAACCCTAATTACATGATGTTCATGAAAGTGATTGGTTTCACAAATCTTAGGCGTTACCCCACACACTCTAAAGGAAGAATGCAACCGGTATAGATCAAGCTCCTGACCCTCAATATTCGCACTTTATTCGCCCACTCTTGGAAACTGACCCTACTCGCCACCTCCTACGGGGCCTATCGACTTCTCGGACGAACCAACTGCTCTAACTCGCTTACGAACTCTTCTACGTCCTGAAAGTCGCGGTAAACCGATGCAAATCGTGCGTACGCAATCTTATCGAGACCTTTCAGCCGCTCCATCAGCCTTTCGCCGATCAAAACGGTGGGTAACTCCCGCTCCGGGCTCTCAGCCAGGAGGGTTTCCACGTCGTCGACCAGACCGGCGAGCTTTCCCATGCTGATTGGACGTTTCTCAGCGGCCCGGAGTAATCCATTGAGCACCTTTTGGCGGTCGAATTTTTCGCGGCGGCCGTCCTTCTTGATCACCATATAGGGAACTTCGTCGCACCGCTCATAGGTGGTGAAGCGGCGTTCGCAGGCAATGCACTGGCGGCGGCGGCGAATAGAATCGCCATCCTTGCTTTCGCGCGAATCGACCACCTTGTCCTCGCGGTGACCGCAAAAGGGGCATGTCATAAATTCGCTTCCCCTATCTTATTGATTTCCTTTAGGTTAAGCCCGGCATGGAAAGCAAATGGAAGGCCGATGGGGAGCGCGATGAGGCTGGAGCCCGCCCAAATCAGGAGCGAAAGGCCGGTGGCCGCCTCCACTGGAAGCTCAAAAAGCTCGGTAAGCACGAAAATGGACGCAATCTGCATGCCGCCCCCGACCCCCGGCAGCTGCACAACGGCGCCGATGGCGACAAAGCCCCAGAAAGCCGCCACATCCAGGAGGCGGAATCCGCTGGTATCGGGATAGGCCTGGAAGTAGCACCACACCGACAGAAGAATCACCAGCCATTCGGCGAACGTGAGGCCCAGGCAGCCCAACAGGGAAGACCAGTCGCCGGCTGCGGCCGTGCCAGCCAGAAAGCTCTTCAGGGAGTGCTGGAATCGCTCACGCAAGCGATGGGGCAGGAACTCCACCAGCAGACCGAGTCGCTGTTCGCAGAATGCGCGGCGGCGGCTCAGCGCATAGAGAATCGCAGCAGCGAGTGCAGCCCCGACGGAGACAATCCAACCGCCGGCGCGTAGCAATGGGATGAGATTGGAGTTGGCTGGAATGTCGAGCCGGCGAGCATAGGCAAGCCCTAAACCGAATAGAATCAGAATCATGAGCAGGTCGTACAGACGCTCAAGCAGCCAAATGGCGGCCTGCTTGGCGATGCTGCTGGATTCCTGGCGGGCAATGAGATACGGCCGGATGAATTCGCCCGGGCGGCCGACCAGAACTACCATGGCAAAGCCGGCCAGGGTGGCGGAAAGAACTCGAAAAAAAGAGGAGCGCTCCGGCCGCATCATGAACTGCCAGCGCAGTGTTCGGCCCCCAAACGACAAAACGGCCAAGCCCAGGCCTCCCAGCAGCCAGCGGTGGTCGATCAACTCGAAGGTGGTCGCAAAGCGGCGCCATTCAAAATGGCTGTAATGGCGCCAGCCGGCATACAAGGCCAGTCCGATGAGGAGGACCCCGATGCCGGTGGCAAGGCGAGTGGCCGACGACGACGATTCGGCGGTTGTGACCGGCTTAGCGGAGGGATCTGGCGATGGAAGGGGCACAGTCACGGCCGAAATGTTAAAGATCTCTAGAGGATACCGCCGATTGCAGTTAAACCGCACGCAGTTGCCGCGGCTGGTTAGGCCTCCACCCCCCTGGACGGCACGCCAAGGGCCGAATCCGCTGTCCGCAGGAGTGTTTAGCAGGAGGCAATAAGGATTCCCGTGAACTTCCATGCCAGCAATATCGTTTGACATGTTGAAGCCGATGCGGAATTGACCTACGATGGGCGGCTAGACCCGAGTAGTCCGCCGGCTGGATCTGAAGGAAAATCAGAATGTCCGCAGCCGCGATGGCTACCATCACTTTCGGGTCCGCAACGGCCGGCTCCGGCTACCACTGGGGCGCCGCGGCGACGGCAGCAGGGGCTTCTACGATTTTGGATTCTGATTCCAGTCTGGTTGAGCGATGTCTCGCGGGCGAGCAAACGGCTTGGGAAGATCTGGTGAAATTACACACCAGGCGGGTGTACGGTATCTGTTTCCGGTTTACCGGAAAGGACAGCGAAGCCCAGGACATGACCCAGGACGTCTTCCTGCGCGTATTCAAAACGCTGGGGTCGTTCCGCGCCGGCGAGGGATCGTTCGTGGTGTGGTTGACTCGCCTGTCGCGCAATCTGTTGATTGACCACTACCGGCGGACCAAGATGGAGCGGGCGACGGATTCGATTGAGGGTCAATTGACCGTGCTGGAACAGAAAACCGGGCTGCACACGCGGACCGACGGCCTGTTGGCTGGACGCGAAGCGAGTGAAGTGCTGCAGGGAGCACTGCAAAAGCTCTCGCCCGAGTTGCGCGAGGCGGTGATTCTGCGCGATCTGGAAGAGTTGGAGTACAAAGAGATTGCAAAGGTATTGAGCGTGCCCGAGGGCACGGTAAAATCGCGTCTCAACCGGGGACGCGCGGAATTAGCGAAGGTTTTGAAACGGCAGAAGGTGGCGGTATGAGCGGACGGGAACAAAACGGGAAGCTGCAATGCCCGGACTTTGAAGTCCAGCTCAGCGACTATCTGGACGGCGCACTGAGCGGCGAGGCGAAGCAGTTGTTAGAGGCGCACGCGGCCACCTGCCCTTCCTGCCGCGAACTGATGGAAGACGCGCGCAGCGCGATGGAATTTCTGGAGCGGGTGCCGGAGGTGGAAGTTCCGCCGGACCTGGTGACGCGGATTGTCTACCATGCCCCGGAAGGAAGAGCCAGGGAGCCCTTTGAACGGCGGAGCCTGTTCGGCACGGCCTTTTCGCAGTGGCTGATGCCAGTGCTGCAGCCGCGGTTTGCGATGGGCATGGCGATGACCATTCTTTCTTTCGCCATGCTGGGGCGGTGTACGGGCGTGCATGTGACGCAGATCAAGGCAGCCGACCTGAATCCGGTTAAGGTGTGGGAGAACGTCGAGGACCGCGCCATTCGCACCAAAGACCGGGCAGTGAAATCTTACGAGAATCTGCGGTTGGTTTATGAGATCCGGTCACGGATCAATGAGCTCGAAGAGCAGCGGAATCAGGCGCAGCAGAACGAGACGCCGGTGGACCAGGGGCAACATGAGTCCGGCCAGCCGGCGTCAACACCAGACAAGGCAGGAGGGAACAAGCAATGACTTGTTATCAGCATCCAGAGACGGCGGCGGTGGCATTCTGCCGGACTTGTGGGCGGCCCTTATGCGCCCTTTGCCAGCGTCCCAATGAAGGCACTATTTTTTGCCAGGAGCATGTTCCCATGACTTACACCAGCGCACCGCCCGATCAGACGGCGAATCCTTATCTGCAGACGCCGCCACCCCCTTTTCCGCCTACTGCCGTGCGGACCTCTCCCGGCCTCGCCTTCCTGCTGGGACTCATTCCCGGCGTTGGCGCCATTTACAACGGCCAGTACCTGAAGGGTCTGCTCCATGTGGCCGTGTTCGGGCTGCTGGTGAGTGTGATCGACCGCTCAAACATGGCGCCCCTCATGGGTATGTTTGCCGCCGGCTTCTATTTCTACATGGCCTTTGAGGCCTACCATACGGCAAAGAAGCGCCAGATGGGCTTGCCGGTGGATGAATGGTCCAGCATCATTCCGCGCGGCGCTCTTTCCGGGCGCTTTCCCATCGGCCCCATTCTGCTGATCGTACTGGGCGTGCTGTTCCTGCTCGATGAACTGAACTGGATTCACTTCTATGACGTCATCCGGTTCTGGCCCCTTATCCTGATTGCGCTGGGCGCCTACTTGCTCTACTCGCGCGTGTCGGGCGGCACTCCCGCTTTGCCGCCTCCCGCTTATCCGCCCGTACCGCCCAGCGCGTATCCTCCCGGCGCGTACCCTGCCAGCCCGTACGTGCCGCCCGCCTACCCGCCTCCGGGAAGCATGACCCGTTCGGATGTGACGCAAGTGGAGGTGCAGCGTGAACAATAGCAGGTTGAGCCTTTATCTGCAGTCCATCCGCGGCCCGGTACTCTTGATGACGTTGGGGGTGCTCTGCGCGATACATCAGGCGGGCTTGGCGTCTTTCCGAATGACATGGCCGTTTTTGATTATCGTCGTCGGCGTGCTGGTGCTGGCGGAGCGGTTGACCGCTCCCGCGGTGGTGGCCGCGCCCTATCGGAATCCTGGCGCCGGGCCGGGCGTTTCGCCGGGTGGCTGGCCGGCTCCGCGCAATCCCCAGTCGGGAGGACCACGGTAATGCGTACGCGTGGAACCATTGTCGGGCCGCTGGTTCTCATCGGCATCGGATTCCTGTTTCTGTTGAGAACCATTTCTCCGGAATTCTCATTGGGGCACATCCTCGGCACATATTGGCCCTATCTGCTGATCGTCTGGGGCGGGCTGCACCTGGTGGAAATTACCATCCGCTTCTTGCGCGGCGGGCCGGTGCCGGTCAATGGAGTGAGCGGGGGCGGATGGGCCTTGGCGGTGCTGATCGCATTGGCCGGATTGTCGGCATACGAAGCGCGGCGGCTCGATCCCTGGTGGCGCCGGGCGGGCTTCGAACAAGGTGTCGAGATGTTCGGCGAGCCTCATGATTACGAGGTGCCGCTGGTGAAGCAGGCGGCGGGCAAAGCGCCCAGAATCGTTTTCGAAAACTTTCGAGGCGACGCCAAGATCTCCGGCGCCGATGTCACCGATGTCTCCGTGACGGGCCATAAGACGATTCGGGCGCTGGATAGCGGAGACTCCGATAAGGCTAATTCGTTGACGCCGCTGGAGGTGGTGCGCGAGGGCAACAACATCGTCATCCGCTGCAACCAGCAAAAGGCGAAGGAGCAGTCGCGGGTCACCACGGACTTGCAGGTGACGGTTCCGCGCAACTCGACGATTGAAGCCAACGGCCGCCAGGGCGATTTTGAGGTGACTGACCTCAATGGCGACGTCGATATTGTCAGCGACAACGCCGGCGTCCGCATCCAGAACGTCACCGGCAATGTGCGTGTCGACACTCGGCGCGGTGACATTGTGCGCTGCACCAACGTCAAGGGCAACGTCGATGTGAAGGGCCGCGGGACCGATGTGGAGCTGGAGAAAATTTCGGGTCCGGTCACGGTCACCGGCCGCTACTCCGGGGTGGTCTCATTGCGCGAGCTGGCAAGGGGCGCCCACGTCGACGGCATGGACACCGCGCTGAAGGTCGAAAAGCTGCCCGGACAGGTCCGGATGGAACGCGGCTCGCTGAACGTCCAGAACGCCGAGGGTCCGCTGGAGGTTTCCGGCAAATCGACCGATGTCGAGATTAGCGGGTTCAACGATTCGCTTATCGTTCAAGTAGACAAAGGCGACATCGATCTCCGTCCAGGCAAGCTGCCGCTGTCCAAGATGAGCATTCACACCCGTAGCGGCAACGTGGATCTGGCGGTGCCCGACGCGGCAAGGTTCGATCTGCAGGCTTCCACTTCACACGGCAATGTGGAAAACGAGTTCGGCGAGCCGCTGAAGCAAGTCAGCTATGGCAACAACGGCTCGAGGCTGGAAGGGATTGTGGGCGGAGGACCGGCGCTCTCACTGACGACGGATCGCGGCACCATCACGATACGAAAAGCCTCTGCTGAAGACCCGAAGGGAAACGAAGCGCTGAACAAGGGCAACGACAACGGCGACGACGACCGGCCGGCGGACGCTCCAGCAAGACCAGCCGCGCCCAAAGCGCCGCGCAGCCTTCAGGCGCCCAAAATCAAGGTCGGGAAGCCAGTGGAGTTGTAAGGGGTAAGCTGGGTCGCACCCGGGTAGAGTATGAGCCCACTGCCATTTCCGTCGAAGAATGTCTGAAACTCACGCCGAAGCCGGCGTCTGAGTACCTGAACGGCGAAGTGCGCCAGAAGCCCATGCCAACATCTCTTCACGGGTTGGTGCAGGCGCTCTTGACCTTCCTGCTCATGAAACAGCATAGGACCGTCCTGCCCTAGGTCTCCATGGCCGAGTTCCTGCAAATGATGGATGAAAGTTGAGACGAGCATGAGAACCCGTGAGGGCGCGGTGTGGGGCAGGGATGGCAGCTTGGCTACAAACTATGCCTTCGCCGCAACCACCGATTCGAATTCCGCTTTCGGCAAGGTGTTCAGCACATCCGAGGCGGTGAGCCACCCGCGGCGCGCCATCGTTACACCGTACGGCATGTTGCGCAGGTGGGCGGGCTGGTGAGCATCAGTCGAAATGACGAACCGGCAGCCTTTCGCTTTCGCTGACCGGATCAGCGGCCCGCTCAGGTCTAATCGCTCCGGACTGGCGTTGATCTCCATCAAGACGCCGCGCGCGGCGGCGGCGGCGGCGATTTGCTCGAAGCGCATGGGGAAGGGTTCGCGGTGCAGCAGCATCCGCCCCGTGGGATGGCCCAGAACACGCAAGCTCCGCGATTCCACGGCGCGCAGCAGCCGGTCCGTCATCTCATTCTCATCCTGATTCATGTGGCTGTGAACGCTCCCCACTACCCAATCGAGTTCGGCGAGGGCGTCTGCGGAGATATCCATTTCACCATCGCGCATGATGTCGCATTCAAGGCCCGAATAGACCCGCAGCGGCAGGCCCTCCCGGTTCAGTTCGCGGACGTGTTTGGCAAACTCGGACACTCGCTTCTCATCCAGGCCGTTCGCCATGGCGAGGGCCTTCGAATGGTCAGTGATGGCGATGTATTCATACCCCAGCGCCGCGGCCGCTTCGGCCATCTCACGCAAGGTCGATTTGCCGTCGCTTTCGGTAGTGTGCATGTGCAGGTCGCCGCGGATCTGATCGGCCTGGATCAGATCCGGTAGCCGGTGCGCGGCGGCCGCTTCGAGTTCGCCCGAGTTCTCGCGCAGTTCCGGCGGAATCCAATCGTAGCCGATTTTCGCGTATACATCTTCTTCAGTGGCGCCGGCCACGCGCTGGTTCCCCTCCAGCGTGAACAGGCCGTATTCGTTCAGCGTGAGGCCCAGCTTCAGCGCGTTCGTCCGCAGCGTCACGTTGTGCTCTTTGCTGCCGGTGAAGTATTGCATGGCCGCGCCGAAGCTTTCCTTCGCCAGCGCGCGCACGTCCACCTGCAGGCCTTCCGCGCCGTATTTCACGCTGGCTTTGTTGACGCCCCGGCCCAACACCTCTTCAACGCGCGGCAGTTTGACCACGTAATCGAGAACCGCGCTTGCGCCATCGCCGGCCAAAGCATCGCCCGTGACCAGGATGTCCAGATCGCCGATGGTGTCTTTCCCCCGGCGCAGGCTGCCTGCGGCTTCCACGCGTTCGACGCCCGGCAGCGCCCGCATGCCTTCCGAAATCTCGGCCGCCACTTCATGGCCAAAGCTGAGCAGGAACCGCCCGGCGCTCTTACGGTAAGACTCAATGGATCGCAGCACCTTCTCTTCCAGCTTCGCGCCCATGCGCGGCAGATTGCGCAGCTTCTGCTCCCGGCACAACGTTTCCAGATCGTCCACCGTCTTCACGCCGTGGTGCTCATAGAGCAGGGCGATGCTCTTCGGCCCGAGGCCCTGAATTTTCAGGAGCGCCAGGACCGACGCCGGATACTTCCGCAGCATCTCGTCCCGCCGCTCAAAGGAGCCGCGAAGGGCAAGCTCTTCAATAACCGCGGCGATGCCTTTGCCGACCCCGGGAATGGAGGTGAGTTTGCGCTCCCGATCGCGTAGTATATCCTCGAGCGATTCCGGATGGCCCTCAATGGCCGCGGCCGCGTTGCGGTAGCTGCGAATGCGGAAGCCGTCTTCCGCGGCGATTTCCATCAGATCGGCTGTTTCAGAAAGCAGGCGGGCGATTTGTTTGTTGTCCATCGGTCGTCTTTTGTCAGTGTCCCGTCCAGCCCACCGGGAAGTGCGTGGTTTTGGCGGACCGCTCCCGCGAACCGCCGGCCGGCTCCACATGCACCAGGACGTCGGCGACCCAGGAGAGCTCTTCCTTGATGCGGATGCGTACCTGCGTGGCAATGGAGTGGCTCTCGAGCACGGTCATCTCCGGATCCACCTCCAAGTGAAGGTCCACGTGATAGCGCAAGCCGGTCCGGCGGGCGAAACACTTTTCGATGTCCTGCGCCCCGGGTACCTCCAGGGCCACGGCGCGAATCTCGCTCATCTTCTTGTCGTCCGGCATGGTGTCGGTGAGATAGTCGACCGTTTGCCGGACCACGCGGACGGCCAGCCAGACAACAATTACTCCGATGACCATGCCGCCAATGTGGTCGGCGAAATCGAAGCGCGCGGGGTCAATGAGTGTGAGCACGATGGCGATAATAGCGACTGTGGTGGAAATGAGGTCGGTCAAATCGTGCCAGGCGTCGGCTTCGAGCGCCGAAGATCCTATCTTGCGGCCGATGCGCCGTTTGTACAACGCGAGGACGGTCTTGATGGCCACGGACGCGATAAGCGGATACAGCGCAAACGTTTGCAACCGGTGATGCTGGAAATCCCCAAGAGTCTCTATACTGCGCCAGAAGATGCCAAGGCCGGTAACCAGCAGCAATCCGCCCACGGCGAGCCCGGAAAGCGTCTCATACCGGCCATGGCCGTAGGGGTGGTTTTCGTCCGGAGGCCGGCTGGCCATCGTCAGGCCGGCGAAGACGATGGCCGACGACAGGACGTCCGCGGCGCCTTCTAACCCATCGGAAATCAGTGAGGTGGAATGGGCCGCCAAGCCCACGAGTATCTTGGCGGCCGATAGCAGGACCCCAATGCCAACGCTGAGGGCGGCCAGCCGCCGCCCTGAATCGTCCGTCACCGGGGCCTGGGAGTCCATAACGCTTTGAGGATACCCCGATTTGGCGAATCCCGGCCGCTTGAGTCCTGCTCAAGCGCGGTAATCGATGGAATTAGTAAGAATGCGGTTAGTATAGAGATGTTCGGAGGACCGCCCGATTCATTCCCCCGCGCCAGCCTTCGGC
This sequence comes from Acidobacteriaceae bacterium, assembly GCA_903970405.1. Lineage (GTDB taxonomy): Bacteria > Acidobacteriota > Terriglobia > Bryobacterales > Bryobacteraceae > CAJCIT01. Next base: position 26,592 of record CAJCIT010000029.1, read on the forward strand.
TTGGTTCGGGGCGGGCTCCAAGGCAGTGCATCGCGAAGCCAAGTTGAAAAAAAAGCGAGGAAATAATGATGGATAAGCTCGCACAAAACATTCAGGAAGCGTTTCTTAATAACGCCCGCAAAGACAAGACCTTCCTTACCATTTACCTCATGAGCGGCGTGAAGCTTTCCGGGCGGATCAAGAGCTTTGACAAGTACTCCGTTATTCTCGAAACCAATAACCAGGAACAGTTGATTTTCAAGCACGCGATTTCGACGGTGGTGGTATCGAAACCATTCCACGGCGCCGGCCCGCACGCTCCGGGAAGCGGAGTTCCAGGCAGCCCCCATCTCACCAGTGAGGCGCCGGAGGCGTGAACCCGCTGAGCACGGCGGCCGAGCCGCGACGCTTCAGAGCCGCGACCGTCAGGGGGCGGCCGGTTGACTGCATAAGACCAACACTGCGGTCGCTCCCTGACGGTCGCGGCTCTGAAGCCAGCCTTTTAAGTAACAGGCAGCGAAGGAGAGACTCCGCGCAACGCGCGGCCCATGCCAAGCGCATCCGCATCTGAGCGAACTTTGCTGGTTGGGGTGGAACTCACCTCCCGGCCGCGCAATCAGTCCGCCGCGCCTGAAGCGCTGCCGGTGAACGCCGAGGAGTCGCTGTCCGAGTTGGTGGTGCTGACAGAGAGCGCCGGCGGGATTGTGGCGGGACAAATGCTGCAGCAGCGGCCGCACTTGGACGCCGCCACCCTTGTCGGTTCCGGCAAAGTCACCGAGATCCGCAATCGAATCCAATCGGACAACCTGGATACGGTGATTTTCGATCACGAGCTTTCGCCGACCCAGTTGCGGAACCTGGAATCGACGCTCGACGCGAAGGTGATCGATCGAACGCAACTGATTCTCGATATCTTTGCCAGCCGCGCGCGCACCAAAGAGGGCCAGTTGCAGGTAGAGTTGGCCCAGCTGAACTATTTGTTGCCGAGGCTGACGGGCCGCGGCAAGACGATGTCCCGTCTGGGCGGCGGCATCGGAACTCGCGGACCTGGTGAAACGCAGCTCGAAACGGACCGCCGGCGCATCGGAGCGCGCATCTCAAAGCTGAAGAAAGACCTCGGCCGGATCAGGGCGACGCGAGGCATTCAGCGCTCTCAGCGTCAGGCCGTTCCGCTCTCCACGGTGAGTCTGGTGGGGTACACCAACGCCGGCAAATCGACGCTGTTTAACCATCTCACGGGCGCCGGAGTTCTGGCGGACGCGAAAATGTTTGCCACGCTTGACCCGACCGTGCGTCAGGTGAAGCTGCCCTCCGGACGCCGCGTTCTTTTCAGCGACACGGTAGGATTCATCCGCAACCTGCCCACAACGCTGGTGGAGGCCTTCCGCGCGACCCTCGAAGAGGTAACGGCCGCGGCGCTGCTGCTGCACGTGGTGGATATCACAAGCCCCTCGGCAGCCGAGCAGACTGCGCATGTCTTGAAAGTTCTCGAAGAGATTTCGGCCGGGAAAATAACCCAGATCCTGGCGCTCAACAAGGCCGACCTCTTGCCGGAGCCTGACCGCAAGCTGGACCGGGAAATGCTCACCCATCGCATTCTGGGTGAAACGGCGCGCCAGAATGCCACCGACACCGTTCTGATCTCGGGATCGACAGGTCTCGGGGTGGGCGCGTTGCTTGAGACCATCGACAAGTGCCTTACGCTCGATCCGGTTTCGCGCCACCGGTTTCTGTTGCCGGCAAGCGAGGGAAAGGCGCTGCACCTGCTTCATGAGCGGGCGGCGGTGATCTCTCAGGAATTTCACGACGAAGTTTGCGAGGTAGTGGCCGATACTCCCCAAAGCATCCTTCGCCGGCTGGCGCAATTTCGGGTTCCGTAGTAGCGGGGCCCGAGTCCCGATTGGACAAGACTCTTTGCCCCGGCCGGTCGGCCCGGTGTTTTATAGTCCCGGCCGGTCGGCCGGTGTTTTATAGTCCCGGCCGGTCGGCCGGTGTTTTATAGTGAAGACGCGCTGTGAATTTGCCCAACGCACTCACGCTGGTGCGCATTTTCCTGGTGCCGCTTCTTGTGGCGGCGCTGGTTCAGCAATCCATGCGCGTCGACATCGGCGGACGCACCGTTGTCGCTAACGATTTTTTCGCGCTGATTGTCTTTTTGGCTGCGGCGGCCACGGATATGCTGGACGGCTATCTGGCTCGCCGCTGGAAGCAAATCACCACTGTTGGAACGCTGCTCGACCCCATCGCCGACAAGTTGCTGATTTCGGCGGCCATGATTTCGCTGGTGCAGATTCGTATGCTGCCCGGCTGGCTGGTGATTCTGGTCATCGGCCGCGAATTCGCCGTGACGGGCCTGCGTAGCATCGCCGCGGGAGAGGGCTACGTCATCAAGGCCAGCGAGCTGGGCAAAACCAAAATGGTGCTGCAGGTGGCCGGCGTGGCACTGATTATGATGTCGGTGCGCTGGCCCCTGCTTCATCCTTATGCCCTGTTTGCGATGTGGGCGGTGGTAGCGTTTGGACTGTGGTCCGCCATCGACTACTTCTGGAAGTTCTGGAGGGTGCTCGACGAAGGAGTGAAGCAACGGCGGCGCCTGGAGTTGATCGAGATGGATCGCAACAAGCGCAAGCTTGACCGCGCAACGCGCGCCCTGGATCAGGAACAAGGCACCGGTCCGGACCCGTCGCAGTCCGCTATTATTCGCTGAACTACTTTGCTAAACGACCTTGCTAGACGACCTTGCTAAACGACCTTGTTAAACGACCTGGCCGAACGAACTTATTGGCCAGTTGGATACTTGGCCGGTTCGGCGCGGGGCGGCATCGATTCAGCGGTCTGACGGCTCAGGATCTGGTAGTTCTGGCGCGTAAAGACTGCCGTCAGCACCTGGCCGTGCGGGCCCAACGGGCCAACCGGGCGGCCATTGTATACAAATTTTAGCCCACCCGCATTTCCGACGAGGATTTTCGCCGTCTCGCGCGATTCAATTCGTTTGGTTTCCCTGGTCTCCAGAACGCCCGTAAATACGCTCTTGCCGTCGGCCGCCACTGACACCCACACCGGCTCTAAAGCGGAAAGTTCGAGTTGAACTTCATTGCCGGTTGCCGAAGAGACAGTTTGCCGAGTCACCGCAGTTTCGGACTTGTGTGCAGCGGCTGGAGCGGGATCGGGCGCGGTTTCGGCCGGTGAGTTCGACGCCCGGGAGTTCGAAGATGCGTCCGTGTGGCCCGAGCCCGCAGCCGGCGCATCCGCTGGCGGAGCGGATTTCTCCGATTGGGGGGCCGCAGTCAGCGAAGCCACTGGCTTCGTCACGCCGTTCACGGCGCGCTGCGCCTCCCACCGGGCATAGATGCCGGAGCATCCCACCAGGACCGCGACCAGCGCCACAGTGGGTAAGACCCATCTTGTCACTGAACCGCCAGGAGGATCGATCGCTGGAACGTCAGGCAGTTGCCGGTCCTTTTCGCCGGGAAGAGGCGGCGCCGGCATTTCGCCCGCCCGAGCCTCCACTAGCGGCGCAATTTCGCCATAATCCACCGGAATTCGCGACGCGTATTGCTTGACGAAACTCTTATAGAAGAAAGCAGACCCAAACGGACTGAGGTCGTCGCTCTCAATTGCGGATAAACTGCGCAATGGCAGTTTGGTCTGCACGCTGATCAATTCCAGCGTGAGACCCTGCTTCAACCGTTCCTCTCGTAAAACGGAGCCTACCGTCTGCATGTTTTTGACAGCGCCGTCGCGCCTTCTCCCTACTCTCCTACCACTGCTAATCACACCTGTACTAGGATCGTAGCCCCACGATCCGGAAATTCTCACGCTAGTACCAACCTAACTAGTCATGCCAGCGTTATCGGCAGTTTGTAGCAGATTCTCCATAGGGTATCTTCAATGTTTTCAAAACTCAAGGAATTCTTTCGAAACAATTTTGAAAGCGTCACCTTACGGAGGTAAGCGAACTGTCTGACAATTTAGCCTGTTCACTATGCGTCCATCGGGAATTGTGTCGCTCATAGCCTGGTCCCTTCGCAGCATATGCATTGCTAGTATCACCTAATCCGTTCAGGACAATGAGTCTACGGCGGCTAATGAGCGAGTCCGGCGGTGCTCCAGTCCTCAGGCCGCGTGACACGGCTCTGGCCCAGTGGCGGCCCCAGTTCGTGGATGACAAAACTGGCGCGGCTGCCTTCCACGGTCACCGTGGTGTGCGCAAAGAACCAGCCTCGCTCATAGGTCTTCGTGTCGCGAAGATGGCCGCCGGCGCTCGCCATATCCAGGTAGGCGACGCCATCCATTTCCATATGCAGCATCTGATGGATGTGACCGGCAATCACATATTTCACTCCATATTTCAGCATTAACCGATGAAAAGGCAACTGACGGTTGCCGAACACGATGGGTACCAGCCACTGGGGCCGGTGGGACACCACGAATTTGACGGGTTGCGAGGCGTGCGCCGCCAGATCCTTTTCGAGAAAGGCGATTTCTTCGGGCGAAAGCGTGGCGTCGGCCCCGTCGCTGGCGCGGCTATTGTCGAGGATCGCAAAATGCGCCTGCCCGTAATCGAAGCTGTAATGGAGTGGATGGTGAGCGTGCCTCGCAAAGAGGCGTGCCGAGGCTTCCGACCACACGTCGTGATTGCCAGGCGTCAGGAAAAGCGGAGTTTTTCGATAGGGGGCCAGCAGGGCTTCGAACTGTTGCCACTCGGCTTCAGCGCTGGAGTCGTTCCCGCCCTGAATGGAATCGCCCACCGTCAGGATAAAGGCAGGCTGGGTCGCGGCCGCTTCCTTCAAGGCCTCCTCGAAGACATGGGGTTGCGCTTCCCCTGTTCGGTCGCCGAGGAGTTCAAAGTGAAATGTGACGCCTGTCTGGCTGGAATGGGCGGGCCAAGCGAGGAATCCCGCGGCAAGAATGACGCAAACGGCGAGGCCGGCCGGGGAACCCACTCCCGGCCACCGCGGAAAATCTCTGGTCCCCGCCGCCTGAATTCGCTTTAACCATGACTTTTCCGGCAACTTTATCCTCCGCCCGGGCACTACGTTAGCGTGCCACTCTCCGCGGCTTATACGCTTGTGTTCACCATCTTTGCCGCTATTCTGTTGCTGAACGCTATCGACGATCTGGCGCCGTCCTTCATTTGCCTGGCGCACCTGCTTCGGAAGTGTTTCGGACCCGCTGGCCCATTCTCCCGGCAATTCAGCGGCGACGCCTTCCGGATGGAAACGCTCCGGCCGCGGGCCCCGAATGTCACTGACATCAGCGGCAATGAGCGGCGCATCGCCATCTTTGTTCCCTGCTGGAAGGAGGCGGCGGTGATCGGTAACATGGTACGCCATAATCTCGCGGCCATCCGGTATTCAAAGTTCGACTTCTTCCTGGGCGTCTATCCCAATGACGCCGAAACTCTCTCATCCGTCCACGAACTAGCCCGCCTCTATCGCAACGTCCACGCTGCCCCGGTGCCGCATGACGGGCCCACCTCGAAGGCCGATTGCCTCAATTGGACCTGCCAGGCGCTCTGGGATTACGAGGAGGCTAGCGGAATTCTTTTCGACACCGTGGTGGTGCACGACGCCGAGGACCTGATCCATCCCGATGCGCTGCGCGCCATTCACGTAAAGCGCTTCGAATACGACATGGTGCAAGTGCCGGTGCTGCCGCTCCCAACCGGGATTACGGAGCTGACGCATGGTATTTATTGCGACGAATTCGCCGAGTTTCAAGCCATCGACATGCGGGCGCGGCTCTACAGCAAATCGTTTCTGCCTTCGAATGGCGTGGGGACCGGCTATTCGCGCGTCATGCTCGACCGGCTGGCTGAGGTCCGGTCGAACCGGGTCTTTGAGCCCGTGGCGCTGACGGAGGATTACGAAAGTGGCGTGCGCATTCACCAGTTGGGCTTCAAGCAGACGTTCGCGCGCCTGCGGCCGGACGGGGCCGGGCGCGATTCCAGTCACCTGATTGCAACGCGTGAATACTTTCCCCGCAGCTTTCGAGCCGCCGTCCGCCAGCGCACCAGATGGGTGACCGGAATCGGCCTCCAGGGCTGGGAGCGTATCGGGTGGAACGGCACGTCGATTGACCGCTATTGGTTCTGGCGCGACCGGAAGACATTGTTCACGAACCCGCTGGGAATGGCGATCGCGGTTCTCATGCCGATCGCGGTAGCCGATCTTGCCCTGACCGCCGCACTCGGCCATCCTTGGCATTTTGCGCTGACTTCCGCCTTGGCCGTCCGGCTCTGTTGGGCGAACGTAGCGGTGCAGAGCGTGCGGTCTTTGATTCGTATGGTCTCCGTAGCACGGATTTTTGGCTTTGGCTTCGCGCTGGCCGTTCCCGTGCGAGCGTTTTATGCATCGCTAATCAACGGTTACGCCACACTGAACGCGTGGCACAGCTATCTGGGAGCGCGCATGACCGGACGGCCCCTGGTTTGGCTGAAGACCGAACACACCTACCCGAACCGCGCTTCGTTGTCATCGAACTGGAAAACGGTGGAGGAGGTGTTGACAGGCTCGGGTTATCTCTCGCATGAGATGCTCGCCATGGCTCAGCGCACTCTCCCGCAGGGCTCCGAACTAGGAGCGCATCTGATTGAGAACGGCTGGATCTCAGAAGACGGATGGTGGGAGGTCCTGTCACTCGCGACTGGGGTGGACATGCCGTACCGGCAAATTGAACCTGAGACGGTCAGTGGCCGCGCCAGCCGCTTTTTACCCCGCCGCATTCAGCGGGCGCAAAAAGTTCTGCCGGTTGCAGTCCGGAACGGGAATTTGGTGATTGCGACGGCCGCCCCGCCGACGGAAGAGACTCGCGAGCGGCTACAGCGGTTCACAGGTTTGCGCTTAGAGTTTCAACTGGTAACGCCGGCCAACCTCGTGGCACTGAATCGCCACATGAATCAGTGGCGGGCCGAACCGGTTCGGCAACGCCAAGTGGCCCAGTTCAACCAGCCGGCCGCCGTTGTCAAGGCAGCCGCTGCGTCGGCGCGGTGAGGGGAAATGGCAGGCAGATGAGAAAATTCTGAGGCCCTGCGCACTCACTGTTAGGGACATTCTAGCCCATGTTAAGAAAACACTCAGGTCGTAACTTTCGAACGAAATGCCACTCATTGCTTGCTGCGATGAATTCGGAATCGCCGTCACCCCTTCCCAACGATTGGATTGAACAGCTCGACCGGATCGAGGCTAATGATCTTCCACGGGAATTTCTTGCTCTTGGCGGGCACGAGGCGGACACGAACTTCCTGGACTCGGCGCTCGATCACATCGCCGGTCGTCTGGATGCGGATCTCGAGTGTCCAGCGAAGAGTGAGCCGGCTCTCGGCGTCGCTCCCGATTTCCTCCACCATCTCTACATCCGATTGGATGCGCGCCTGGCCGGTGAGCGCTTGGAAATAAGAAGCGAGCTTGTCATACCCGGGGGTGGACTTATCGAAGGGCGTCATCGCATCCGTTCCATTCCCTTCGGAAAGTGAGACGGCGACGTACTCGATAGTGGCCATCGCCTCTTGAGCCCGATCGGCCGCGAATAAGCGAATCGGCCCCAGCGGCCAAAGCGCCAAGCCAATTCGAAAAACACATCGTCGAGTCAAGCAGCCTCTCCGGTGAGCGTCACAAGCAGGGCCAGGATCCGCTCGCTTGAACGCTTCTACCTTACCACCCGCGGGCGCACCCACGCCGGCTGTGGGGCGAGCCGTCAGCCCACGGCCGATTGGCAATCGGCTCCCCATGGGCGTTGCTTGACTTAATCGCCGACGCCCTTTACGTCCGATAGCTGCCGTTGATCTGGATATAGCCTTCCGTGAGGTCGCAGGTGAAGTATCGGGCTTCGCCTTTTCCGCCCGCGCGATCCACCACTTCGATGCGGACTTCGCCGTCATTGAGCTTAGTCTTCAGTTCACCCTCGTTAAACTCGGCGGCAAGGCCCTTCTTGCAGACCGGTTGCCCCTGCAGATAAATGTCAATCTGGGCGGGATCGAACTTCACGCCGGAGTAGCCCGCTGCACACAGAATGCGGCCCCAGTTTGGATCGCTGCCGCCCACGGCTGTCTTCACCAGCGGCGATTTCGCGATGGTCTGCGCAATCCTTCGCGCGTCTTCAGCGTTCTTGAAGCCCGTCACCCGGATGACGATGAGCTTGCGAGCGCCCTCGCCGTCGGCGGCGATCTGCCTGGCGAGGCTCTCCAGCACGCGAGTGAGAGCTTCTCCAAAAACCTCTTGTTCCTTAGGATTCAGCTTGACGCCGGAGGCGCCATTGGCAAGAAGAGCCAGGGTGTCATTGGTGGAGGTGTCGCCATCCACGGTCAGCGAGTTGAAGCTGCTTTGCGCGCCTTGCTTCAGCAAGTCACGCAAGGCCCGCGCCGGAATCGCGGCGTCTGTCATGACGAAGGCCAGCGTGGTGGCCATGTCCGGATGGATCATCCCCGACCCTTTAGCCATGCCTGCGATGCGGACGGCGCCACCCGGGTATGGGACCTCCTCGGAGGCCATTTTCACGCGCGTATCGGTGGTCATGATGGCGCGGGCCACTTTCTCAAACCGGTCCGCGGAGAGATCCGCGACCGCGGCGGGCAGAGCGTCGACGATCGGCTTCGGGTCCATCTCCACACCGATCACGCCTGTTGAAGCGGGCAAAATCTGCTTCGTTTTGGTTCCCAACGATTTGGCTGCCGCCCGCGACGTCGCCAACGCAGCTTTTTCACCCGTCCGCGTGGCGCAGTTGGCGTTGCCCGCGTTGATAAGGATGCCTGCCACCATGCCGCCCGTGGCTTTCAGATGCTGCCGCGCTAATCGCACGGGTGCGGCCTGCACCACGTTGGTTGTGAAGAGGGCTGCGGCCGCAGCGGGGCGGTCAGGCACGATCAGCGCCAGATCGTCGGCCTCCTGCTTGCGAAGCCCGGCATAGACCGCGCCGTAACGGTACCCCAGGGGAAGCTTCAACATCACTCTCCGGATTTGTTCCTATTCGAATTTCTCGTGCTTCGTCAAATGATAACCATTGAGGAACGCATCGGCCGCCATGCGCCGTTTGCCCGGGATCTGGACTTCGAGGAGTTCAAGCGATGTATTCGCGCCACACGCCACCAGCAGGCGCTTTCCCGCCGCAATCAAGGTTCCCGGCTTTTCCGCGGAGAGTTCGGGCGCTAGGCGAGCCCGCCAGATAGCGAAGGGTTGGCCGCGCCAGACAGTGCTCAAACCCGGCCATGGCGTAAAACCGCGCAGCCGGTTGTAGGTGACCTCGGCCGGGCGATTCCAATCCGCCAGCCCGTCTTCCTTCTTGAGAATCGGCGCGAAAGTGGCCTCGGCGTCATTTTGCTTCTCAGCCGCGATGGCGCCTGCTTCGATGCCGCGGATGGCTTGAATCAATAAATCCGCGCCCATCGTGGCCAACCGGGCGGCGAGTTCCGGCGCAACTTCATCTGGTCCTATCGAAGTTGAGGCTTTCAGCAACATGCCGCCCGTATCGAGGCCCGCGTCAATGCGCATGATGGTGACGCCGGTGACGGTTTCGCCGTTCGCAATGGCCCACTGAATCGGCGCGGCGCCCCGATACTTCGGGAGCAATGAAGCATGCACGTTCAAGATGCCGCGCGGCGGAATCTCGATAATGCTTTGCGGAATAATTTGACCGTAGCCCACCACCACCATCAGCGATGGCGCAAGCTGCCGCAGGAGTTCGATACTCTCAGGCCGGCGGATTCGTTCCGGTTGGTGAACGGTAAGGCCCTGGGCCAGGGCGGCTTCCTTCACCGGCGACTGCGCCAATTCCTGCCCGCGGCCCTTAGGGCGGTCCGGCTGGGTAAAGACGGCATCCACCGAATAGCCGGCCGCGAGTAAGGCATTCAGTGAAGGAACCGCAAACGCGGGCGTGCCCAGAAAGACGACTCGCACGGCGGTTCAGAACGGCAGGATCTCTTCGCGGACAGGATCGAAATCGATTCGCCGCTTTTGCACATAAGAGATGTTGCCGAGATGCGAGGCCTGTGCCGAACGGTGCCCAATGAGGACATCGCCGTTCGGTAAGGCTCGCGTACGGACACACTCCAGGAAATTATTGACGTGATCCTGGGTCAGGCCGTCCACGCGGTCGGGCGCTGGGTAGCCCGTTACGGTGACCGGCGTCTTCGAGCCCTTGGGGAAGAAGTCGAACTTATTCCGGTCAATGTAGAGGCGGCCTTCGGTGCCCGCGATTTCGAGCGCCGCGCCGGTGATACCGGGCGCCAGGGTCGCTTCGAAAGTGGCAATGTACTGGCCGGGGTCCGGATACTCCAGCGTCACGTTGATGGTGTCAGGGGCGGTGCGTCCGTCTTTGTACGCGAATACGCCGCCGACACCCGTAGCCGCCAGCGGCACATCCTTGCCCGTCATCATATGGACCACGTCGATCCAGTGCGTGAATAGATCTGTCACCTGGCCGCCGCCGAAATCGAGGTAGGCGCGCCAGTTGTAATACTGCTGAGGGTCGTAATCGCGCCACTTCACCGGCCCCAGGAAATGAGCCCAATCCAAATTGCCAGGCTTGGTCTGCAACGATTCGGGCGCTTTGCGCAAGTGGTATCCGTTGCCATGCCACCAGGTGCGGGCCAGCGTGATTTTGCCGAGTTTGCCGGTGTCGAAATACTCGTGCTTCGCCTCTAAGTAGTGCTTGCCGGAGCGCTGCTGCATCCCGACCTGGCAAACGCAGTTATTGATGCGCGCGGCTTTGACAATCAGCGGCCCTTCCTCGGGCGTGCGGGTCAGCGGTTTCTCGACATACACATCCTTGCCCGCATTCAGGGCATCGATGGCAATCGCGCTGTGCCAGTGGTCCGGCGTGGCGATCAGCACAGCCACCAAATCTTTGTTCTCCAGCAGCTTGCGGTGATCGCTATAGGTGGCTGCGTCCACGGCCTTCTGTTTGGCGAGGTCAATCTGCTGGCTGTAGACATCGCAGACCGCGCCCACGCGCACGTTCGCGTTGTTCATGAACAGACTCATGACATGCCGCCCCCGATCGCCGACGCCGATCACGCCCATGTTCAGCGTATCGTTGGCGCCCAGAATGCGCGAGTAGGAAGCGGCCGTCATCGCAATCGCGCCAGTGGAAGCGGCTCGGGTTGCCTGACGGATGAAGTCTCGTCTGTTGTTTTGCATGAGCGAATTATATATGCGATGGTGGAGAGCCAAAGGTTACCAGGGCCAACAGCAAGGCGGACGGTTCATCTGTTCCGATATCGGGCCCGCGCAATCGGGTCGTCTCTATGGGCACCGGCGGAAAGATCGCAATTGACAAACTGCCCGAACTGTTACACCGAAGAAATCGCTGATAGCGCATCCCCCTGACGCCCGTTTTCCCCGAAGGAATCTCTCGGACATGCTACAAATTGCGCAGGGCCAAAGACCCACCCTGAAACGAGATGAGCAGCGTTATGACTGACCAGCCTGAACAATCCCCACCCGACGGGGAACGCGAATGGGAGGAAGTGTTGACCTCGCTTTGCCATTTACAGCGCGTTCTTCCCGGCGCCGTGGTTGTCGGAGGCACGGCAAGCGCCCTCTACGCCAAGCATCGGTTCTCGTTCGACCACGATCACGTCTTGCCCGATCTGCGTAGCCGATTTGACGAGGTCCTGACCGATCTTGAGGCCGTCGCCGGTTGGGAGACGGCGCGGTTACGGCGTCCGCATCTAATTCTTGGCTCGCTCGACGGGATTGACACCGGCATTCGTCAACTGCGCCGCTCTCAACCTCTGGAGACGACGACCATGCGCGTCGGCGACTTTGATGTTCGCCTTCCAACTCTGCCGGAAATCCTAAGAATCAAGGCATTCTTGTGTTTGGATCGCAACGCGACGCGCGACTATCTGGACCTTGCCGCACTGGCTTCGCATCAGGGCTTCGACGCCGCCGTGATGGCGCTAACCCCCATGGATTACCTGTACCCGCAAAAGAACGGCGACACATGGGCAGTACGTACTCAGCTTGTCAAGCAACTCGCCGATCCGCGTCCTTACGATCTGGATAGCGTCGATCTTGCCGAATACAAGGGCATTCGACCGCCGCTCAATCTATGGGAAAATGTCGTCGAGATATGCGCCAGTCTTTCCGGCCGGCTGACGCATGAATTCGCCGCTCAGATGAAGGCCGACACGTCGCCGAACGCGGACACGGCTTCGGCGTCTCTCGAAGACTGGCGAAAAGCTCGCGAGCGTGGAGAAAAACCGGCCGTTCCGCCATTGCCGGGGCTCAAGACATGAAACACCGTCACCTTAACCACGAAGCCTTCACGCTTGCGGCTATCGAGGACATTCTTGCGCGAGGCAGTATGCCGGATTGGGCGCCACTCCTGCATGCGATTGAGGCCGATCCGTATGGAGATGTAGCTGAAAAGACGCTGCGTATCTGTGCGGCGCGCGATATCTACGGAGCGTCGAAATTATTCAACCGCCTGATTCAGAACGCCCGTCAGCCAAAACCGTAATCGCAAGCCAACCGGTAACCGCTCATATGATTCCCACCAGCTTCTGAGAGAATAGAGAAAGTTCCCCGCCCTGGCCTCCCATGCTGCAGCGTATCTCCGTTCATGGCGCTCGCCAACATAACCTGAAGAATGTCAGCGTTGAGATTCCGCGCAACACCTTTACGGTAGTGACCGGATTGAGCGGATCGGGCAAGAGCTCTCTGGCCTTTGACACCATCTACGCCGAAGGACAGCGCCGGTACGTGGAGACGCTGTCGCCCTATGCGCGCCAGTTTCTGGACCAAATGGAGCGCCCGGAAGTGGATTCGATCGATGGATTGAGTCCCGCCATTTCCATTGAGCAGAAGACCACCAACCGCAGTCCGCGATCGACCGTCGGGACGGTGACGGAGATCTATGACTACCTGCGGCTGCTCTATTCGTCAGTGGGCATTCCGCACTGTCCGCTGTGCGGCAGCGAGATTAGCCGGCAGTCTCCAGCGCAAATTCTGGAGCAGGTGATGACGCTGGGCATGAATGAGCGGGTGATGGTGCTGGCGCCGATGGTGCGCGGACGCAAGGGCGAATTTAAGAAGGAATTGGAAAAGGTTTTTCGCCAGGGGTTTGTGAAGGCGAGAATCGACGGGCAACTGGTGGCGCTGGATGAACCGGTGGCGCTGGATAAACGGAAGAACCACACCATTGAGATTGTGGTGGACCGGCTGCCGGTGAAGGCAGGCGTCGAGCGGCGGCTGGAGAACTCGATTCAAACGGCGCTGAAGCTGGCGGATGGCCTGGTCACCATCGCCATTGTGGGCGGCGAAGAGCATCTGTTCTCAGAGAAGCTGGCCTGCCCGAACGACGGCGCCAGCGTGCCGATGCTGGAGCCGCGGTCGTTTTCCTTCAATAGCCCGTTCGGCGCGTGCGAAGTTTGCGGCGGCGTGGGCAGCAAGTGGGCGTTCGACCCTTCAAAGGTGATTGTGGATCCGTCTAAGCCGCTGCTCGATGGCGGGCTCGGGCCGGGCTCGGCTTCCTCTTTTGTTGCGTCCCGGCTGATGGAAGAGGCAGCAGTGCTGCGGATCGATCTGGCAAAGCCGTTTGAGGATCTGCCGAAGAAGACGCGGGACACGCTGCTCATGGGCGCGGGTGTTTTTCCCGGCATTCTGAAGCTGCTGGATGAGAGTTTCCGGCAGGCGAGCGAAAGCTATCGCGACTGGCTGATGGCGTTCATGTCAGCCACTGAATGCCCGGCTTGCCGCGGCAAGCGGTTGAAGCCCTCCAGCCTGGCAGTGCGCGTGAAAGGCGTTTCCATCGGCGAGTTCACTCAGATGCCGGTGGCGCGGGCGGCGCCGCTGGTGAAAAGCTGGGCCTTTACTGAGCGCGAAGAGCAAGTAGTGGGCCGGGTGGCCGAAGAGATTGAAAACCGCCTGGAGTTTCTCCGCGCGGTGGGCCTGGACTATCTGAGTTTGGATCGGTCGTCAGCCACGCTCTCGGGAGGCGAGGCCCAGCGCATACGCTTGGCTACACAGATTGGATCGAAGCTGCGCGGAGTTTTGTATGTCCTCGATGAGCCATCCATCGGTCTGCATGCGCGGGACAATCAGCGGCTGTTGGATACGCTCCATCGCCTGCGCGATCTAGGCAACACGGTGCTGGTGGTGGAACATGACGCGGAGACCATTGAGCAGGCCGATTACGTGATTGACCTGGGGCCCTATGCGGGACGGCTGGGCGGAAAGTTGATGGCCCAGGGCACGCCCGCGGCGATTCGAGCGACGGCCGATTCCCTGACGGGACAGTATCTATCGGGCAAGCGGACCATCGTCATGCCTCAGATACGGCGAGTTGGAAACGGGCAGAAGCTGGTTGTGCGCGGCGCGCGCGAACATAACTTGAAGAACGTGACCGTGGAGTTTCCGCTGGGGACCCTGACGGTGGTGACGGGCGTCTCAGGCAGCGGCAAGTCGACGCTGGTGAACGACATCCTTTACCGCGCGCTGGCGCAACAGATCTACGGATCGCGGCAAGGGCCTGGAGCGCATGACGAGATCACCGGCCTGGAGCATCTGGATAAGGTGATTGAGATCGATCAATCGCCCATCGGCCGGACGCCGAGATCGAACCCGGCCACTTACACGGGCGTATTTACGCAGGTGCGGGAGCTGTTCGCGATGCTGCCGGAATCACGGGAGCGCGGCTACAAGGCAGGGCGGTTCAGCTTTAACGTAAAGGGCGGCCGCTGCGAAGCCTGCCAGGGCGATGGGCTGAAGCGCATCGAGATGAACTTCCTGCCCGATGTCTACGTGACCTGCGATGTGTGCCGCGGGCGGCGGTACAACCAGGAAACGCTGCAGGTGAAGTATAAGGGAAAATCGATAGCCGATGTGCTGGAATCGAGTGTCGAGGATTGCGTCGAGCTGCTTGAGAACATTCCGCTGGTGCAGGCGAAGCTGAGAACGATGTGCGACGTGGGCCTGGGGTACATTCACCTGGGGCAATCGTCGACAACGCTTTCGGGCGGCGAAGCGCAACGGATTAAGCTGGCCAAGGAACTGAGCAAGCGGCAAACCGGGCGGACGTTCTATATCCTGGATGAGCCCACCACGGGATTGCACTGGGAAGATGTGAAGCACCTGCTGGACGTGCTTCAGCGGCTGACCGACCTGGGGAACACAGTGCTGGTGATTGAGCACCATTTGGATGTCATCAAGAGCGCGGATTACTTGATCGATCTTGGGCCCGAAGGCGGCGAACTGGGCGGGTATATTGTGGCGGCGGGGACGCCGGAGGAAGTGATGGAGAGCTCCGCGAGCCATACGGCGGAAGCGCTTCGGCGGATGCTTCGGCCCGGGAAGGTAGCATGACCGGGGAGCCGCTGGAGCCACAACTCGATCCGGCAGTGGACACGGACGTTGAGGCGCGAGTCACCGGGACCGCGCCGCTAAAGCCTGATGCGTTGAGTGATGCGCCCGAGCCGCTACCGGCGCAGGCGCCTGTTGAGAAGTGGCCATTTTGGGGATATGGCGACCTGGCCCTGCTCATCGGTTGTTTCTTCGGAAGCTTCGTGTTGGTGGGCCTGCTGTTTGGCGTCGCGGCCGTCGCGCTCCCCGAGGTCAAGAAGAATCTGGTAACTCTCTCGCTGGTAGCACAGGTGGTCTTGTACGGGCTGGCCTACCTTTCGTTGTACTTTACGCTCAAGAGCCGGTACGGACGTCCACTGCTTCGTTCGCTCGGGTGGAAGGTCCCGCGCCAAGGCCTTCTGATTCCGGCCGTGGCAGGCATTGTTCTGCCCTTCGCGGTCAGCGTGTTGGTGACGCCGTTTCATCCGCCGAAGATCGATTCGCCTTTCGACAAGTTCGCCGCTTCGCCAGCCACGTTGGTGTTCTTCGGCATTGTGGCGGCAATCCTGGCGCCGGCGATCGAAGAACTGGTGTTTCGCGGATTCCTGCAGCCGCTTCTATCGAAAACTTTTGGGGTGGTGGCGGGGGTTCTGGCGACAGCCCTGCTGTTCGGAGCGCTGCACTTGCCGGAATACTCGAACGCTTGGCAGTACGCAGCGGCAGTGACGCTGGCGGGAATCGCCTTTGGCGCGATGCGGGCCTGGACGGATTCCACCCTTGCGTCGGCCATCATGCATGGGGGCTTCAATCTGGTGACGGTGGTGGCGCTATTTGCACGCGAAGGGAAACATTGAGAACCGCCCACGCCTAACCCACGCCTTCAGAGCCGCGTCCGTTTATCTCGAGGATTTTTCCCACGTCCTCAGGGGCGCGGCCGGTTACTGGTCCCGGATGCAGTGGCGATTCGACTCGCTTCTGAACCGCGCGCGTAATGTAAGCAAGCGCTGCCGCGGCTCGGTAGCTACGGAGCTTTGCCCCGCGAGCTGGGCCCGCGCCGGCCGGGGCGCCCGCCTTTGTTATCCTCAAAAGTTAAGAGCGCAGGCGGAAGCTGAGACTTGCCGCGTTTGTTTCTGAGGTTTTCCCATGTCCGGACACTCTAAATGGGCCACAATCAAGCATAAGAAGGCGGCCCTTGACGCCAAGCGCGGTAAGGCATTCACGCGCCTGATCAAAGAAATCATGATTGCCGCGCGTGGGGGCGGCGGCGATCCCGACGGCAACCCGCGGCTGCGCACGGCCATCATCGCGGCCAAGGCCGTTTCCATGCCGGCCGATAACATCAAACGCGCCGTCATGCGCGGGACCGGCGAACTGGAAGGCGGCCAGATCGACGAAATCATGTTCGAAGGGTATGGACCGGGGGGCGCGGCCGTCCTGGTGGCGACAGCCACTGACAACCGGAACCGGACTGTCAGCGAGATCCGCCACATGTTCGGGAAGAACGGCGGCAACCTGGGCGAACAGGGCAGCGTGGCGTGGATGTTCGAACGCAAGAGCGAGATCTGGGTGGATGGCGGGAACGCAACCGAAGACCGGTTGCTGGATGTGCTGCTGGACGCCGGCGCCGACGACATACGGGACATAGACGGAAGCTGGCAGATTCTTTCGGCCCCCGAAGCTCACGAGGCGGTGATGCAGGCGCTCGAGAAGGCGAAGATTCCCCACGAGTCGGCCGAAATCGCCATGGTGCCGAAGAATACGGTGAAGCTGGAAGGCAGCCACGCGCGGGCGATGATGAAGCTCTACGAAGCGCTGGAAGAGCATGACGACGTGCAGAACGTGTACGGCAACTACGAACTCGATGAAGATGAAATCGAGGCGATGGCCTAAGTGAGCGGCAGCGAAGCTACCGAGCCGCGGCCGTCAGGGAGCGGCCGGTTAAAGCGCCTGAGCGGCAGCGAACGGTAAAACGAGAGCGCGGCGGCGAACGGTAAGACGAGAGCGCGCAGCGAACGGTAACGAGAGCGCGGCAGCGAACGGTAACGAGAGGCGGCGCCTGCAACGTCGCGGCCATCCTGGAACAAAATGAAAATCCTCGGCGTCGACTGCGGGACGGAACGCACTGGATACGGCGTCATCTCGACCGATGGGCGGCGTCACTCGCTGATCTCGACTGGCGTGATCCGCAACAAATCCACGCTGCCGCTGTGCGAACGGCTGGCGGTGATCGCGGCTGAGCTCCGGGCGCTGATCGCGGCGCACACGCCGGAAGCGGTGGCGGTGGAAGATATCTTCCACGCGCTGAATGCGAAGTCAGCCTTCAAGCTGGCGCATGTGCGCGGGGTGGTGCTGCTGGTGGCCGCGGAAGCGGGCCTGCCGGTGGGAGAGTACTCCCCGCTCGAAGTGAAGATGAGCGTCGTGGGCTTTGGGCGGGCTGAAAAGCAGCAGGTTCAACTGATGGTTCGCTCCATTCTCAAAACGGATCTCGTGGTGGAGACGTTCGATGCCTCGGACGCCCTGGCGGTGGCGCTGTGTCATGCCATGCGCGCCGGCACTTTGGCGGCAATAGGGGCGCGGCGATGAGGCGGGTCCTGCTGACTTGCTGCGCCGTCTACGTTCTGGCCTCGATGCCGGCGGCGTTATGGGCCCAGACGCCGCGTCTTGTTTTCACTAAGGAGTTCCCGCACAGCAACCCCGAGTACGTGAACATTTCGGTGGACCGGACCGGGCATGTGGAGTACAAGGAAGCGCCCGAGGACAAACCGATCATGGCGACCCTGACGGCAGCGGAAACCGGCAAAGCCTTCACATTGGCCGAGCAGGTGGAGTGGTTCAAGACGCCGATTGAATCCGGCTTGAAGGTGGCGAACATGGGCAGGAAGACGTTCCGCTACGAGCCGGAATCGGGAGCGGCTTCGGAGGCGGTCTTCAACTACACCACCATTGTGCCGGCACAGCAGTTGCTCACCTGGTTCGAAACGCTAAGTTCCACCGAACAGGCGTGGGTGGATCTGGACCGGACCGTTCATTTCGATCATCTCGGTGTCAATGACGCGCTGGCCGAAGTGGAGGGCCTCTGGTTGAGGAAAGAACTGATGGCGCCGGATCAGTTTCTGCCGCTGTTAAAGCGCGTTATCAAGCAGGAATCCATTATGCACATGGCGCGAGACAGAGCGGCCCGGTTGAAAGACGAGATTGAAGCCTTCTTGGCGGGGGACAAGCCGCCCGTGGAAGCGAACCGCTGATGAAACGTGTGCGGGTTCTCATCGTTGCGGTCCTCCTGACGCCTGCCTCCCAGGTTGCGGTGGCGCAGTCCGCTCAGCCGCCGGCGCAGCCACAAGGCCTTAAGAGCCAGGCTCCGGGTCAAGAGGATCAAGATCTGGCCGAGGCGGCGGCGCTTTCGAACGGAAGCGCCATCGATTTCATTCGAGAGATGGAGCGCTTTCTGCGAAAGTACCCGAACGCGAAGCGCAGGGAAGAGATCACGCGGTCGCTGTTCAAAGCGGCGCGCGACGTGAATGACAACCGCCGGACCGCGCTCTATGGCGAACAACTGTTAGTGAAGGATCGGGATGACATTGGCGTGCTGGGCCCGGTTGGAAAGGCGTTGAACACTCTTCATGATCCGGCGGCGGCGATGCGGGTGGTGGATTATTCCGAACGGCTGGAAAGGAAGCTGGCTGAAAGCGAGAAGGCGCTGGACCGCGAGCCGAATGCGCGCAGCCGCGGGCAGCGGCGGTACGATCTGAACCGCGCCATGGGCGAGGCCTTTCTGATCCGGGCGAAGGCGCTGGACACGCTGGGAAAGACGCCCGAGGCAATTAAGGCGGCGCGCAGGGCTTACGTCTACAGCCTGACCGCCGACGCAGCACGTACCGAGGCGCTCTTGCTTCAGAAGGCCGGCCGCTATGACGAAGCCACCCTGGCCGCCGCGAATGCATTGGCTCTTTCCGATGCCGCGGAGTTGCACGCCGAGAACCGAAAGTTGCTTTCAGAGCTGTATCTGAAAAACCATCCCGGCGAGAAGGGCCTGGGAGACATCCTCTTAAAGAGCATCGATGAAACTTCGAAACAGGTTGACCGGCGGACAGAGTCTTTCGGCAATACGCCCTCAACGAAGGTATCGGAGTTTGAACTGTCCGGACTGCAAGGAAACAAGCTTGCGCTGAACAGCCTGAAGGGGAAGGTGGTGATCCTGGATTTCTGGGCCACCTGGTGCAACCCGTGCCGGGCCCAGCATCCGCTGTATGAGCGCGTGAAGGCGCAGTTCAAGGGCCAGGAACAAGTGGTGTTTCTAGACATCGATAGCGACCAGGAACGCGCCATCGTGCCCCGCTTTCTTCAGGATTTGAAATGGGACGCCACGTCTGTCTATTACGAGGACGGACTGCTGGGGGCCCTGAACATTTCGAGCTTGCCCACCACGGTCTTGCTGGATCGCAGTGGCGATGTCTTCAGCAAGATAGCCGGGTTCACGCCTGAGACTTTTGCGGATCTTCTGACGGACCGCATCAAACAGGCGCTGGCCTCGGGCGGCAGTACGGCGCCAACTCCGGCGCAGTCCGCGAACTAGATTGAAGACATGGCGATTATTCCTGCGTATGCCCGAGTGGTTTGGATCGTGCTGGACAGCGTCGGCATCGGGGAAATGCCGGATGCGGCGAAGTATGGGGACGCCGGCAGTGACACCTTGGGGAACATTGCAAAACAGCGCCCGCTGCACCTGCCGAATCTGGTCCGGTTGGGACTGGCCAACATCAAGCCGCTGGCCGGCCTTATCCCGCCCGATGCGCCTCAGGGCGCGTTCGGCAAATGCACGCTGGCTTCGCCCGGCAAGGACACCACCACCGGGCACTGGGAGATGGTGGGCATTCACCTGAAGAAGCCGTTCCCGGTTTACCCGCATGGGTTTCCGCCCGAGATCATCAGTGAGTTTGAGCGGCGGACCGGGCGCAAGGTGATCGGCAACAAAGCCGCGTCGGGGACCGAGATCATTCGGGAATTGGGCGATGAACATGTGCGGACCGGATCTCCCATCGTTTATACGTCGGCGGACAGCGTGTTTCAGATCGCCGCGCACCAGGACGTGATTTCGCTCGACGAGTTGTACCGCATCTGCGAAACTGCGCGCGAGATTCTGCGCGGGCCCTATGAAGTGGGGCGGGTGATTGCGCGGCCTTTCACTGGAACATCCGGCCACTACACGCGAACGGCGAACCGCCGCGATTATGCAGTGCCGCCGCCCGAGGGCATGCTGCTGGATCTACTGTCGGCCGGCGAAGTTCCGGTGACAAGCATCGGCAAAATTGCGGATATCTTCCTGAACCGCGGCATAACGGAGTCGGTGAAGACGAAAAGCAACGCCGGCGGCATGAAACAGATTGAGCTTGCGATGGAGCGCCAGGCGTATGGCTTGATTTTCGCGAATCTGGTGGATTTCGACATGTTGTTCGGCCATCGCAACGACGTGGAAGGCTATGCCGAGGCTCTGGAAGCCTTCGATTGTTGGTTGCCGGGTTTGCAGTTGATTGAGGGAGATTTGGTAATTCTCACGGCCGATCATGGGTGTGACCCAACCACGCCGTCCACGGACCATTCGCGGGAGTACACGCCGCTGCTGGTCTACGGGCCGCGGGTCAAGAGCGGCGTGGCGCTGGGGACACGGGCTACGCTTTCCGACATCGGGCAAACCGTCGCCGAGAACTTTGGAACGTACATCGCCGAAGGAACAAGCTTTCTGGCGGACATTCAGTGAGTTAAGTGGGAAAGGACAGTCAGGTAGACGCGATGAGAAGACGGATTATGGCAGGCAACTGGAAGATGTATAAGACCGGGCAGGAGACCACCGCGTTCTTTGCGGGCTTCAACCCGTTGGTTGCCGGCACGGCGAACTGCGATGTTGTGATTTGTCCCACGTTTCTCAGTATTCCAGCTGCGGTCGCCGCTGCCCGCGGGACTGTGACGCAGATCGGCGGGCAAAATCTGTTCTGGGCCAAGGAGGGCGCTTATACGGGCGAGGTCTGCGGTGAAATGCTGGTGGCCGCCGGCTGCCAGTGGGTGTTGGTTGCGCACAGCGAGCGGCGGCAGTACTTCAATGAGAGCGACGCCGAAACCTTGAAGAAGACGCAGGCCGCGCTGGCGGCGGGCCTGAATCCGATTGTGTGTGTAGGCGAAAAGCTTGACGAGCGCAAGGGCGGCAAGACCGAGCAGGTGCTGATTGAGCAGTTCGCGGGCGGGCTGGCCGGGTTGACCGAGGAGCAGTTTTCGAAGGTGGCGATTGCCTATGAGCCGGTGTGGGCCATCGGCACCGGCCAAACTGCCACGCCTGCGATTGCGGCAGACGCCCATGGGCTGATCCGGTCAGAGGCGGAGAAGCGGTTTGGGAAGGAAGCCGCGGCAGCGCTGCGGATTCTCTATGGCGGCAGCGTGAAGCCGGACAACGTGGAACGCCTGATGAAGGAAGAGCAGATCGACGGCGCGCTGGTGGGCGGCGCGAGTCTCGATCCCCAAACGTTTATAAAGATAGTTAAGGCGGCTTAGCCGCGCGTGAGGCGTTTCAGGCGCCGGGTGCTGCTCATGTCTTGAAGCGGTCATCGATTTCCACCTGGTAGCCCGAGGCCAGCCGGTTGGTCTCATTCGCCATGCCGGCCACAGCCATCAATTCGGCAAACATAGCGTCAGACATTCCTGCCTTCCTCGCCGCCGCTGTATGAGAGGCGATACAGTAGCCGCACTGGTTGGTGACGCTCACCGCCACGTAAATCAGTTCCTTGGTGAGGGGATCGATCGCACCGCCGGGCGCCATGATCTGTTTGATACTCTCCCAGGTGCGTTTCAGAGTTGCGGGATCGCTGGCAATCGCTTTCCAGAAGTTGTTGATCCAATCCGTCCGCCGCGTCGACATGATGTCGTCATAGACCGCGCGCACTTCGGGCGAGGCATCCGCATATTCAACAAGGCCGAGAGTTGCCATGTGGGCATCATCGCATTGCGGAGTGTGAGTTAGGCACCCCACAGAATCAAGGTTCCCGTGGCGCGGACTCTTAGTCTGCTGAGCCGACAGTCGTGTCGGCTGTTTTTCGTTTCAACCAAAGGGCGAACCCGCCGGTGTGCGGCACAAGCGCAGTCTATCCCAATCCCGATCACAAGCTGACAAAATAAATCATCTTCCACGCTCTCAGTACCGTGGCGCGTAAACACGCTGTCATACGTTCGTTCTTGCCCTGGTCCGTGCTACATCTTGATCGCGCTGGAACCTGTCAAAGAACCCTCCCGCTGCACCCGGCCTCCGTCGTGAGCCGCCCACCCGATTCATACAAAGGAACCTCCCACCATGGCCACCGAAGCCCAAACCGCCGCCAACCAGGCAAATGCGCAGCACTCAACCGGCCCCACCAGCGACGCCGGAAAAGCCAAGT
>CAJCIT010000030.1 GCA_903970405.1 Acidobacteriaceae bacterium
CCGTGTCGCTTCCTCCGGCGTCATGCCGCCGGTGGCGCTCCGCTGATGAGGCGAGCCGAACACCATGATGCCGTTTTGCCCGCTCTGATTGCCTGCCAGATCCGCGCAAAGGTCGATGAGATGCCGGATGTGTTCCCACCCTCGGCGCCTCAGCTCGGGGTCGGGCGTTGTGACGTGGAGCCCCTTGGGCGAAACCATCAGCCAATGCAAGCCCACGAAAGCGAGGTTCTGATCGGCCATGATCCGGCGGTATTCGCTACGCGCGGCGGCAGTAAGATCGGCGGGGCGCTCAGCCAGCGTGAAGGGCGCAATTTCCACTCCTTCGTAGCCGAGCCGGCGCATGGCGGCACAGGCTTCGGCGAACGGAGTCTGTTCAAAGACTTCATTGCAGACCGAGTATCGGAATGAGGGGTCCATCCTCCTTCAGTGTAGTGGGTTGTAGTGTGCCGTAGTGGGTCAGTTTGCACTAGCGGATATCGAACAGAAATGCGAGGCCCAACTCGATAGCGCCCATGGCAGTATCGGTCATCTTGCCCATTTTAGGCTGCTCGAATCGGGCCGGATCTAAGACTCTTATGTGGTCAGTGAGCGCCACACTGTCCTTCATCGGGCGTTTGCACGAAACATCCGGCAGCATAAACGCGAGCGGGATAAGAATCCGGTAGCGATTCGCTTTATGAACCTGTGTTGACAGTGGCACGCCAACACATTGTGTCCTGATTGATTGATGAGATTGCGCGACACAATCACGTACGGCCGATCCTTTTTCTGTTCGTGGCCCGTTACGTCGAGATCTTTAGCCAAAACCCAATAGATCTCGCCACACTTAATCATCGAGGACTTCTAAGGCCATATCTGCCATAGAGGAGTCGAGCAAATCCTGGTCCTCCTCGTCCCATTGGTACGGCTGAATTTGCACATTGTCTTCCGGGGATCTTAGATTGAGGCCGCGTTTGGCTAATCCATACGCATTCACGGCTGCTCTCAGCCCCTCAATGACTTCCGGCAAGACTTCGAGTTGAATTGACTTGTTGTTGCGAATTGCGACAAGCATGCAATCAAGGTGAAACTGCGTCCATGTGGCGTAAAAGCGGAAGTCGCTTGCCACCTTTTCATCCTCGTCTTTGAGCTCCGGAGAAGGAGCACCCAAAGAGGAGATCTTCGAGATGAGTCGACTTGTGCGCCGGAGTGTCCAAATCGTGAACATTGCCTGATCTTTGGCAGCGGGTCCGAAGCGGGCGAGCCCCTCATCCTGGAAGTCCGCTTCGAGTTCGCAGAACGCTTCACCAACGATTCGTTCAGTCACTTCAGGAGGAACCATGATCCGAACCAGTTGGGCCAACGAAGTGACCACGCCAACGTAAGGCGCAAACACTTCCTTTCGGATCGAGATGAATTCCTCCTTCGTTTTGGCGGTGATGGATCTCAAAAGCAGGCGGTCAATAAAAGAGTTTATGCGCTCGATCGAGCTATACAGTTCTCCAGCAGACCGGCGTTGCGATGGAAAGCCGACCAATCCCCGGAGGTCGTTTAGCCCCTTGGTGCCAATCTCGTACGATTCCAGTGGAATAGCTTCATTCATAGTAATTTTAAGTGCGCTTCCACCGTGGGCGATTTTGCCTTCACGGCAATTGTCCGACGTTCTTCTGCCCTCAATTTTGCGGCAACGCGCAGGGCCACCGACGTTGCCGCGGTGCTACTGCCTAGGGTATCAGGACCAGGCAACCCACTACCGGCTGCACTGGGCGGGCCGGCAAGTCTGGGATACTCAGGGCGTAGACCGAATGTCTAACGACTGCAAAGACACCGTGCTTCTGACCTCTGATCTTTCGCCCCTGCCGCTGGTGGCGCGGGGCAAGGTTCGGGATATCTATGACCTGGGCGATTCGCTGCTGTTTTTGGCGACGGATCGGATCTCGGCTTTCGATTGCATTCTCGGCAGTGGAATTCCCTGCAAAGGGCAGGTGCTGACGCAGACTTCCCTGTTTTGGTTCGAGTATCTGCAGGACATGACGCCGAACCATGTGCTGACCGCAAATGTCGACGAGTATCCTGCGGCGTTGCAGGAGCATCGGGCGATGCTTGACGGGCGTTCGATGATTGTAAAGAGGGCGCGCATGATACCGGTGGAGTGTGTGGCGCGCGGCTACCTTTCGGGGTCGGGCTGGAAGGAATACAAGGAGAAAGGGACCGTCTGCGGGATTCGGCTACCCCGGGGCTTGCGTGAGAGCGATCGTTTGCCGGAGCCGATTTTTACGCCCGCCACGAAAGCGGCAACCGGGCACGACGAGAACGTCTCATTCGGCCAGATCGCCAACGAGTTGGGTACGGAACTGGCTGCGAAGCTGCGCGGCACAACGCTTGCCATCTACACGAAAGCCGCCCAGTACGCATTGACGCAAAGCCTGATCCTGGCCGATACCAAGTTCGAGTTCGGCTTCATCGGCGATGAGCTTGTCTTGGCGGACGAGGTTCTAACGCCCGATTCTTCGCGTTATTGGCCGGCGGTGGCCTACTTCCCCGGCGGACCCCAGTTTTCCTTCGATAAGCAATACGTGAGAGACTACCTGGAAACGCTCGATTGGAACAAACAACCGCCGGCGCCCGTATTGCCCGATGAGGTGGTGCGCAAGACCAGCGAGAAGTACCGGGAAGCGTATTATCTGCTGAGTGGGCGGGAAGTGACGTAACCGGCGGGCCAGTGGGATCGAAGCGATGAAAAGGGGAGAGGAATAAGATGACGGTGAACTGGTTCGATATTTTACTGCTGCTGTTAGTGCTGTTTTCGGTGATTTCCGGCTTACGCATCGGGTTTGCGCGGGTCACGGTTGGGTTGGTCTCAACCATTGCCGGACTCCTGCTGGCGATGTGGTCTTATCGCATTCCGGCAGCCTGGTTTCAGCCCTATGTCGCTAACGATACGGTGGCCAATGTCCTCGGCTTCCTGCTGATCTTCATCGCGGTATCGGCCTTTGGCGCGCTGGTGGCGGCGGTGCTGGCTAACATCTTCAAGTGGATCGGCCTCTCCTGGTTCGATCATTTGCTGGGCGGGGCGGTAGGCTTTGTTCGCGGGGCGTTGGTGGTGGCGGCGTTGGTGGCAGCCGTGATTGCGTTTGCGCCCCGGCCGACGCCGGCCTATCTGAGTGAATCGCGAGTGCTGCCATATGCGCAGCGCATTGCGTATGTGGTGATCGCGGCCGCGCCGCGCGACGTGAAAGATGCCTTCGAGAATCAGGTGGAGAACCTGAAACGCTATTGGGACGATCTCCCCGGCCAGAAGCAGAAACGGACCGGCGGAGAAGTGTAGCCTGAGAAAAGAAGCTCTCTTCCGCTTGAACCTTCTTATCTTCGACCTGGATGGAACGCTGATTGATTCCATTGAGGATCTCGCCATCTCCGTCAACGCCACCCTGAAGCACATGGGGCTTCGGACGCTCGGCCAGAGTACGATTAACTCGTACGTGGGCGAGGGCGCGGCCGTGCTGATCCGCCGGGCGTTGGGTCCGGAGGCCTCAGACGCTGACGTTCAGAAGGCTCTGGAGTTTTTTCTGGGGTATTACCGCGAGCACTCGCTGGAGCACACCAAGCTCTATCCCGGCATTCGTGAAGGCATTGAGGAACTGCATGCGCGGGGCAAGACGCTGGCCGTCTTGACGAATAAGCCGGTGCGGATCAGCAATGACATCCTCTGCGCGCTCGGCGTGGCCGACAAGTTCTTCCGGGTTTATGGCGGCAACAGCTTTGAGCAGAAGAAGCCGGACCCGATTGGAGTATCCACTTTACTTGGCGAGACCTACGCTTCGGCCGCCGAGACAATGCTGGTGGGCGACAGCTTTGTGGACATTCGCACAGCGCGCAACGCGGGTGTGACGGCATGCGGCGTGACCTGGGGATTCGATCCGGAACGCATGCGCGCCGAAGAGCCGGATCTTATCGTCGATTCGATGGACGAGTTGCTCCGTCAGGTATAGCGGTTACGACCAGAGATTGACGCTCCCGGTTTACACGCCGACCGGCTCCGGCGTCTTCACCGGCGACACCAACGTCAGCCAGCCGAATTCATCCTTCGCCTTCCCGCTGACAATATCGAAAAAGCGCTTCTGAATCCTCTCCGTGATGGGACCGCGGCGCCCTCCGCCAACAGTAATGCGATCCACCGAACGGATTGGCGTGACTTCCGCCGCTGTACCTGAGAAGAATACTTCGTCGGCGATGTAGAGGAGCTCGCGCGGAATAATGGTCTCAACCACCGGAATGCCGAGCTGGCCGGCGATCTTGACCACCGAATCGCGAGTGATGCCCGGCAGGACTGAGGCGCCGATGGGAGGAGTGAGCAACTTGCCGTCGCGAATCACAAAGATGTTTTCCCCCGAGCCTTCGCTGACGTAACCGGCGTCGTCAAGCGCAATGCCTTCCGCGTAGCCGTTAACGTCGGCTTCCATGCGGATGAGCTGCGAGTTCATGTAGTTCGCTCCGGCCTTCGCGAGCGCGGGCAGCGTGTTGGGGGCGATGCGGGTCCAGGATGAGATGCAGACGTCGACGCCATGCGCCAGGGCCTCTTCGCCGAGATACTTGCCCCATTCCCAGCACGCGATGTACGTGTCGATGGGATTGTCGCGCGCCAGTACGCCGACGTCCCCATAGCCGCGGAGAACGATGGGACGGATATAGCAGGAAGCGAGGCCGCTCTCACGCACGACATCCGTCATTCCCTTTGACAATTCGGCGAGGGAGAGCCGGGCGTCCATCCGATAGATCTTGGCGGAGTCGAGCAGACGGCGCGCATGGTCGGCGCCGCGGAAGATGGCCGACCCGTGCTCGGTCTCATAAACCCGGACGCCCTCGAAGACTGAGCTTCCATAGCTGACGACATGGGAAAGTACGTGAATTTTCGCATCGTCCCACGGAATCAGCTTTCCGTTGTGCCAGATCTTACCGGTCGCCTTTAACATAAGAGGAATTATATCGGACCGAATCTATGGGTCGCCCCGAAGCCGCGCTGGCAACGCTGAGATTTCGGGCAATTAGCGGACTGTGCCAATAGACTTCCCGACGCCGGTGACTTTCGCAATCGTTCGTGGGACCACTTGGTATCCGCAACGAACTGCGATTTCCGGTGCGCGGCTCTCGCGCACGGCCTCTTTGAGGCGGAAACGATTGATCTCGGCCAGCGCCGGATCGATGTGGTTTAACTGCTCAACAAGCAGCGCTGCTTCATTCAAATTGCCGTAGCAGACGCCGACTGGCTGGGTGTGCATTTCAATCAAACCTTGCAAGGCTTCAACGCTCTGAGGATTCAGGTTAAGGGCGACCTGGTAATTCTTCCTTGCCTTCGCCACAAGACGGCCGGGAAACGCTGACGTCTCGGCGAGGCGCTCATAGGAGCGGCCTAGGCCATCGAACGCGACGCCGTTACGCGGCTGCAGCTTGGCAGCCTCCTCGTAGAGTGCGGCGGCGCGCCCAAAGCTGCCTTCATTGAACGCTTGCTGGGCTCGAACGAGCACTGAATCCGTCGAATTGCCCGATATCGGTGCCACGGCAGTTCCGCGAACCACGTCCGGGCCGGCGGCGAATGTCAAGCCACACGCAACCAGTACGGCGGCCAGCGTAACACCGCCTGAGCGTAGGAATCGTAAACCGGTAATCACCAAAAATCCTTTAAGTTCTTTAACCTGCCAATGAGATGCGCGACCGATGGGGAAGTTGCAGGAAACCCCGCTTATTGGACGAGATGAAACTCCACGGCGCCGGACTTGTCGGCAGTCTCAAAGCGAAGGCCGTCACCGGCCCGGATCAGGTGGGCGGCGGCGCCGAGCGTGCTCAGAAACCGCTCCTCCAACTCCATTGCCTTGGCGGATCCCGCCATTCGCGTTCCCGTAAGAGGCCCCACCCAATTGCAGCGCCCCGGATCGGTTATGTGAAGATCGCCGGAATAACGATTCACTGGCCCCTGCCCGGCTACGCGCCCTTCACCGAGCAGTTGGAGCGTGACAGCGCGGCCGTGCATGGGCGCGTTTCCCACGCCCTGTAACGGCTGCACTTTATTCAAGACGATCAGTTTTGTGAGCTTTAGTTCCTTGCCCGTGAGCTCAACCAGATCGTCGACGGTGGCGTTGTGTTCCAGAGGCATGGTGCTCAAAGAGTTTCCTGCCGAGGCTGTTGCGACGGGCATTGTGTCCGCTGGGACATGGGGCATCGCCGCGGGCGCCGGGGAGGGAGCAGCGGCGGTGCTGCCCGAACCTGAGTGAGTGCATCCGGTGAAGACCACAAACGCCGCTACTACAATCGCCGCGCGATATTGCATCTGTCAGGTTGACGCCGGAAGGGCCGGAGACGCTTCATTTAATCGGCGCGGCCGGAGGTGCGCTCCGTTCGGCCAAGCGGCCGATTCCAGCCGCTGTGATATGCTCCCGAGTGCGTTTTTGGTGAGTTCCACGTCAGTTCCACGAAGGAGTTATCCGCACAATGAGAGTAGGCTGCTTTACAGCGTTGTTGGCGCAGTTTCCGCTTGAGAAAGTCCTGGAGAAGCTCAAAAGCCTCAATATCGAGACGGTTGAGTTGGGTACGGGCAATTACCCCGGTGACCCGCACTGCAGCTTGGCCATGACCAAGAGTCAGACGGCGCTTAAGGAGTTCAAGAAGAAGCTGGACGATCAAGGATTCACCATCAGCGCGTTGAGTTGCCATGGCAATCCGCTGCATCCGGACAAGGCGATCGCGAAGGGATACCGCGAGACCAGCAAACGGACCGTGGAATTAGCGGCGAAGCTCGGTGTGCCGGTGGTGATTGACTTCTCGGGATGCCCGGGCGATAGCGACACCGCGAAATACCCGAACTGGGTGACGTGCCCCTGGCCGCCGGAGTACCTGGATGTTCTGGATTGGCAGTGGGAGAAGAAGGTGGCGCCGTATTGGATTCAGCACGGCAAGTTTGCCGCGGACCATGGCGTGAAGATCGCTATTGAGATGCATCCCGGTTTCGTGGTTTATAGCCCGGAGACGATGCTCAAGCTGCGTTCGATCGCCGGCGAGTCAGTGGGCTGCAACTATGATCCGAGCCATATGTTCTGGCAGGGTATCGATCCCATCAAGGCGATCCGCGTGTTAGGCGATTCCATCTTCCACGTGCATGCCAAGGACACGCAAATCTACGATTCGAATTTACCGAAGACCGGCGTTCTGGATACCAAGAAATACACGGATGAGAAGAACCGGGCCTGGATTTTCCGGACCGTGGGTTACGGGCATGCTTACCAGTGGTGGACGGAGTTCATCTCCACGTTGCGGATGTTCAATTACGACTATGTGCTGTCGATTGAGCACGAAGATTCACTGATGTCGCCCGACGAGGGACTCACGAAGGCGGCGGCGTTCCTTAACCAGATTGTCATTCGCGATCAAGCAGCCGCGGCGTGGTGGGTTTAACGGCACACGCCTGCGCGATTCGATGGAAGGGCCTTGCGGAGAGCGAAGCATCGCTCGGCAAGGCCCTTCGTGTTCGCGGACGGATGCGGACGATAGAATGGTGAGGGTCCAACCGCACTCCTGAGCAGCGACCGTGAGAACGCTTGAAAAAAATGGAGCCAGACAGTCGCGCCTTTCCGTACGCCCTACTGAGCCGCGACCGTGAGGGAGTGACCGGTTGGACAACCAGATGAGGTGTCTCAGTACATTCGCTTGTTACGGTCAACCGGTCGCCCCCTGACGGTCGCGGCTCGGAAGGCGCTCTTGCGGCGGCCGAGGGTAAGAATCGATTCACAGGAGAATCATGGGCAAGAAGATTGGAATTCTGACGGGCGGCGGCGACGTTCCCGGCCTCAATTCGGTAATCAAAAACGTGGTGTACCGGGGCTCGAACGATGGGCACGATGTGGTGGGTATCCGCCGCGGCTGGGAAGGGCTGACTCATCTCAATTTTGAAGACCCGGCTAGCGTTCACCGCTATGTTCTTCCACTCTCGCGCGAGAACACCAGGACCATTGACCGCACAGGCGGCACTTACCTCCACAGCAGCCGCACGAATCCGTCGAAGATGAAAAAGCTCCCGGATTTTCTGGCGGGCAAGTGTTTCCCGCAAGCGGAGACGACGAAGAAGGGACTCACGTCGCTTACCTACGACGTGAGTTCGCAGGTGCTGGCAAACCTCGAACGCCTGGAAATCGAGCATCTGGTGGCGATTGGCGGCGACGATACGCTGAGCTACGCGGCAACGCTGGACAAGCTGGGCGTGAACGTAATTTGTATTCCGAAGACGATGGATAACGACGTCCGGAATACCGAATATTGCATTGGCTTCTCGACGGCGATTTCGCGCGCCACGGATGCCATCAACCGGCAGCGGACCACAGTGGGATCGCATGAGCGCGTGGGAATTTTTCGCGTGTTCGGGCGCGACGCCGGTTACACGGCGCTCTATACGGCGTATGTGACGTCAATCCGCTGCGCCATTCCGGAGTACAAGTTCGATCTCGAGAAGATGATCGACATGTTAATGGTGGACAAGCGCAACAATCCCAGCAACTACTGCCTGGTGATCTTGTCCGAGGGCGCCGAGTGGCAGGGGTACCAAGTGCGCGAGTACGGCGAAGCGGATGCCTTCGGCCATCGCAAGAAGGCTAACGTAGGCGAAGACTTCGGCGACGAGGTTAAGAAACGCACTGGCGAAGAGACAGTGATTAGCGACCTCACGTACGACTTGCGGTCAGGCGATCCGGACTTCCTGGACAAGATGGTGGCCACTACGTTTGCCACGATGGCTTACGACGCGCTGATTGCAGGCAAGCATGGGCTGATGGCGGCCGTTTCCGACGGCAAATTCGCAATGGTGTCGATACCCGATCCGAAACTGGGGCCGCGCCATGTGGATGTGGCGGCGATGTTCAACACGGACCGATACCGTCCCACGTATACCAACAAGGAAGGATTGCCGCTGTTCCTTACCCGCGCTTAAACAGTCGCGCAAGCTAGGACCAGGAACCGGCGCACCATGGCCTCCGCCCATTCAGGAACTCCGGCATTCACCGAGGTGGTGGAAGCGCAGGGCCACCTCATCGACTCGCACATCATGGAGCGAATCTTCGATACGGTGGTCGAATTCGGCGGCCGATTCGAAGTGGAGCGCTTCAGTATCGGGCGCACGAACAGTGAGCCCTCCCATTTGCGGCTGCGCGTGGAAGCGCCTTCGCATGAGCAGATGGAAAAGATGCTCGGTCAATTGCTGGGGCTGGGCTGTTCTCCGACCGATGCCGGCGACGCCGAGACGAAGGTTGCCGAAAAAGACTGCTGCGTGCCGGAGGATTTCTATTCCACCACCAACCAACGGACACTGGTGCGGCGTAACGGGCAGTGGCTGGAAGCGCACGATCAGCGGATGGATGCGATGGTGGTGGTGCGGGACGGCGAGGCGTACTGCCGGCGCTTGCGCGACATCAAGAAGGACGATGCGGTGGTGGTGGGAACGCGTGGAATTCGCGTAATTCCCGAAGCCAAGGAGCGCGATCGGCTGGCCTTCGCGTTCATGAGCAATGAGATCTCATCTGAGCGTCAAGTGGAGACGGCGGTGGCGCAAACCGCCGCGCTGATGCGTCAGGCCAGGCGCGAGGGGAAAGACATCATCGCGGTGGCAGGGCCCGTGGTGGTGCATACGGGCGGTGGCGTGGCGTTGTCGAAGATGATCCGCTCGGGATGGATTTCGGCGCTGCTCGCTGGGAACGCGCTGGCCGTACACGATATTGAGGCCGCGTTGTTCGGGACGTCGCTGGGCGTGCGCCAAACGGATGGGCGGCAAGAGGAGCATGGGCACCGCAATCACATGCGGGCCATTAATGCCGTCTACCACGCGGGCAGCATAGCGGGCGCGGTGGAATCCGGGCGGCTAACCAGCGGCGTGATGTATGAATGCGTGAAGGCGGGCGTGCCGTTTGTGCTGGCGGGCAGCCTGCGGGATGACGGTCCGCTGCCGGACGCCATCACCGATATGAATGAGGCGCAAGACGCCTACGCGGCGCGGTTGAAGAACGCGGGCGTAGTGCTGTGCTTAAGTTCCATGCTGCACTCAATCGCCACCGGCAACATGCTGCCTGCCTGGGTGAAGGTGGTTTGCGTCGATATTAACCCGGCCGTGCCGACCAAGGTCAGCGACCGCGGAACGGGACATGCCATTGGCGTGGTGACGGACGTCGGTTTGTTCCTCGAACTGCTGGCCCGCAGGCTCGACACGGAAGCGCCATGACGAAGAAGCAATACACAGACGAACACGCGGAAGCCGGCGTCACCGCGAAGTTGCCTGAGATTGAAACGTGGCCGAACCAGTATCCGGGTTATGAGATTGAGATCACGATGCCCGAGTTCACCTCGGTGTGTCCAAAAACCGGACTGCCGGATCACGGAACGCTGCGGTTGATTTATACCCCGGACAAACATTGCCTGGAACTGAAATCGCTCAAGATGTACACGCTGGCCTATAGGAACTTGGGAATCTTCCAGGAGAACATTGTCAATAAGTTCTTAGAAGATGTAGTGCGCGCGGCGAAGCCCGTGCGAGCTACGGTAATCGGCGACTTCACGCCGCGCGGCGGAATCTCCACAAAGGTGACGGCGCAGTACCAGAAGAGCAAATAGGGACGACGCTGACGACTCGAGAACCCGCCCCTGGGAAACGGTCGCGGCAGGTCGGCGTGCAGTGTCAGCGTTGATACGGCAACTGATCGGCCGAGATGCTGGATCGTCAAACGCTAAGACGGCGTTCGCTTGAGAAGCCGGGGCTTGGGAATCATTTCGGCGACCACTGCTCGTCGGCCGATGGGCCGTAGAGCGCGGGAACCGGGATGTCGTTCAGACGCAGATAAACGCCAAGCTGCGTGACGTGGTGGATCAGATGGTTGAAGCACATACGGCGAAAACTGAATGAACGGGAATCGTGGGAGATGATGTGCTCGCCGAAGCTGAAGCGCCAGGGCGCAGATAGCTCCTCATCGCTCGAGGCGGCCAGGGCGGCACGGCATTTGGCGGCGTTTTCATCGAACTGCCTGAGACATTCTTCGCCAGACGTGAAGTGGAGATAGACGTGCGGGCGGGTGGGGGCCGCCAGGTCCATGCCTTCGTCTTCCAAGAGGTATGCGCCGAAGAGTGGAAGGGTGGCGCAATGCATCGCCAGCTTGCCCATGGGCATGGATTTGGCGTGTGGCACATAGCCGGGCTTGTCGTCGGGAACCCTTTCCAGAGTTCGGCGGGTGTTCGAGATTTCGGAATCGTAGTCCTGGAGAAGAACTTCAGAAATGGTCATGGGCCGATGTTACCGCTTCGGAGGGCGCTTCAGTCAGGCGCCGATTTTTCGGGCGCCGATGCTAGCTTCCGCCTGAGGCGCCGGCGGTGAGCGCCGCTCGGGCGAAGGCGCAGATGGACGGGACGTCTTCGGCAGAGTACACCGTGTAATGGTCATAGTCGGGGTACGGCTGGCCATCCACGTTCGCGGCGGCGATCATCCATACCGCCGCGCCGGCGCCGGAGTTGGCTGTCACCTGGCCGAGCCAGGTTTGAAACGCCGCGTCCCGGGAAGCTTTGCCTGAATCGATCTTCAGTCCATACTCCTCAATCAACATCGGCTTGTTGGCGCGCTGGCCGGCCTGGATATGCTCGGCAATCCAACGAGCGCCGAACTCGACAGGAGATTCGGCGGGTGAATAGTCAGGGTATAAGTGGCACGTGCCGAAATCGACCGTGGGTATGCCCATCAGCCTTTCGCAGTCCACGCCGAACCGTCCGTTGTATAGCGCGTTGCCGCCGGCGAAATCGTGCCGGAAGTAGCCTTCATCGCCGACGCCGATTAAGTGATTCGCGTCGAGGCTCTTGATAAAGGAAGTCATTTCATCGACCCAGGCCAGCAGCGTATCGATGCCATCGGGCAGTGGATTACCGGCCGGGTCGACGCAACGCGGCTCGTTCGCGAGCTCCCAGGCAAGGATGCCGGGCTCATCCCGGTACTGCCGGCCGGTCTGGATGTTTACCCGCAGCAGTAAGTGCTCGACGTATTCGCGGTAAGCGTTTTTTACATCCGGGTTCCGGTAGAACTGGTCATGGCCGGTGACGCCGAACCACTGCAGATACTGATCCATTCCGCCAAAGTCGTCCCAGTAATTCACTAAGGGCAGAATCAGCCGGATCCCTTTCTGTTCGGCGAGCGAAATCGTACGGTCGAGTAACTCAAGACCATCCGGGCCGTCGTTGAAATCCGGGTTGCCGGTGGCGGAATTCAAGTAGTGAAAGTAAGCGCCGCTTTTGGCGTTCGCGGGCGCCGTGCCGGGCGCCGCGGAGCCACAGTCCAGAAATGCCCATGTCCGCAGTACGTTGAGGCCGATTTGCGCCGCCAGGTCGAGAACCGGCCCCACCATGGAATCGGGCGCGGACGCGAGGTAGTAGTTATTGGCGCCGGCGACGCGAAAGGGCTGGCCACCGAGCGAAAATTGAGGCCCGCCGGCGCGGACGAAACTCGAATCGGGCACCCGCGCCTCCTTTCCTCAAGCGCCAGTAATAGCATAATCAATGGCGCGCGCGCAGGCCTTGAGTCAACCGACGGCCAGACTAGGCGCGCTCAGCGGCCAGATAGACCCGCGGACCCTGCTGTAGAGACGGGTCCATGCGGTCCTACTTCACAACAATATTGATAAGTTTGTCCGGCACGACGATGACCTTCACCACGTCTTTGCCTGCGATGAACGGCTGCACCTTCTCAAGTACCAAAGCCAGCGTCGACAGATCATCCTGACTGGTTCCGAACGGCACAGAGAGATGGCCGCGCAGTTTGCCGTTGACCTGAACGATGACTTCGGCCAAGTCTTCCTTGGCTAGGGATTCGTCGAACGCGGGCCAGGGTTCGCGGAAGGCGGGCGTGTCATGGCCCAGGATGCCCCATAACTCCTGTGCCGTGTAAGGCGCAAACGGCGCCAGCAGCAGCGTCAGCTTTTCCAGGATCTCGCCGACGGGCGCCGGTGAAAGCTTCGCTTCAAGCGAATACAGCTCATTCAGTAACTCCATCAGCGAAGCGATGGAGGTGTTGAAGTGCCATCGGCTGTCGAAATCGTTGGTGATCTTGCGCACTGTCTGGTGCAGTTTGCGGATCGCCTGGCGGTCGGCTTCGTTGTAGGCAGCACCGCTCGTTGCGGCAACGCGATCGAAATTGCGCGTAACAAAACGGAAGACCCGGCCGAGGAATCGGAACTGTCCCTCGACGCTCGACTCATTCCAATCCATGTCCTTCTCGGGCGGAGCGGCGAACAGAACATAGAGGCGGCAGGTGTCGGCCCCGTACTTTGCGATCATGTCGTCGGGATCCACCACATTGCCCTTCGATTTCGACATGGCTGAGCCGTCTTTCAGAACCATTCCCTGGGTGAAGAGATTCTTCACTGGCTCAGGGTTTTGAATCAGGCCGATGTCGCGCATGACCTTGGTCCAGAAGCGCGAGTAGATCAAGTGCAGGATGGCGTGGGTGACGCCGCCGACGTACTGATCGATGGGGAACCACTCCGCGGCAACTTTCGGATCGAAGGGTTGAGCGCCATTGTGCGGATCGCAGTAGCGATAGAAGTACCAGGACGAATCGATGAAGGTGTCCATGGTGTCGCTCTCGCGTCGGCCAGGCGCGCCACACTGGGGGCACGGCACGTTGATGAACGATTCGACGCGGACCAGCGGCGATTCGCCTTTGCCCGTGATCTCAACGTTGAGCGGGAGGAGCACGGGCAAATCACGCTCGGGAACTGGGACCATCCCGCAACCGGGGCAATAAACGATGGGAATGGGCGTGCCCCAATAGCGCTGGCGCGAGATGCCCCAGTCCTTAAGGCGGAAGGTGATGGCCGATTCGCCAAAACCATTTTCCTTGGCGTAGGTCGCCATTTTCTGGCGGGCCTGGGCGCTGGACAGTCCGGACCACGGGCCGGAGTTCTCGAGAATGCCGTACTCACTAAAAGCGGCGGTCACGCGTTCAGGCAGATCGCCGTCAGTGGGCCGGATCACTGCAACGATCGGAATACGATACGCAGTGCAGAACTCGAAATCGCGTTCGTCGTGAGCGGGCACGGCCATGATGGCGCCGGTGCCGTAACCCATCAGCACGAAATTGCCGGCCCAGATGGGAATCCGCTCTCCGGAGAAGGGGTGGATGGCGTACTGTCCGGTGAAGATGCCTTCCTTTTCGATGTCGCCTGGCCCTTTGCGGGCGGCGGCATCCACCATCGCCTTGA
>CAJCIT010000031.1 GCA_903970405.1 Acidobacteriaceae bacterium
GGCCGCCGACGCCTCCTCAGGCCGAGTGGTGTGAACAACGGGATTCGTCATGGTGCTAAGCGCTTCCCTTTCAATCGGCTGCCAGTCGGCTTTTCATCAGCCTACAATAACCGAAGAAACGCCCTTGTCCTGGGACCGCCATCTCCCGATTGGCCCTTTTGCGGCGCAAGGCGCCGCGAGCCCACCGAGCCGCGCCTTACTGAGCCGCGACCGTCAGGGAGCGACCGGTTGGTCCTGGCGAGACTTGCTTCCGCAGTCGCTCCCTGACGGTCGCGGCTCTGAAGGCCGCTGTTATACTTCCGCGATATGCGGTTTAGGTCATTTTTACTTTGCACTCTCGTTCCGCTGCTCTGTATGGCTCAAGCTCCTTCCACACCCAACGTACAAACACAACGCACTGCGATGAGCAGACTCCAGTTCCTGGTTGGAGCTTGGTCCGGACACGCGCGTATATGGCCGCGGCCTGAAAGCTCTGTAGACTTGATTCAGACCGAACAGGTCAGCTACAAGCTCGACGGGCTAATTCTCATGATCGAAGGGGTCGGCAAGAGCAGTTCCGATGGCAAGACCATATTACAAGCGCTCGGGTTGATCTCTTACGACGATGAAGCCGGCACGTACCGGATGCGAGCCTTCAATGACGGCCGTTGGCTGGAAAGCGAGGTCCGACTCGACGGCTCCAGCCGGGGACTTCACTGGGGATTTGCGCTCGGTGAGATTAAAACGAATTCGACTCTTCGTGTCGGCGAGGATCGCGAGTGGATGGAGTTTCATGAGATTACAGTCGGGTCGCAACCCGCCCGCAAGTTCATGGAAGTCAATGTGAAGCTTCAAATGTAGTCGTCGACTCCGAATGACCTGGGCGCGCCCTGCAACAACGTTCGCAATGACCCCAAGGTAGACTCGAGAAGAGTTGGCGGGAAATTGCGCCGCCTTCTTCTGGTCACTTAATTTCCAGATCTGTTTGCCGTCGTAGAGCGCATACTCACTCGATCCCTTGGCGCACATTTTCACACATTGGCCGTCGGGTGTGCCCTTCATCATGCCGTGCCTGGCGCCGCACATTGTGTCGGTGATCACGCCAGTGAAAGACTGTGGCGCGTCTGCTGTCAGCACTACCGCCAATCCGAGAACAATTGCCATTGTTTTCATAGAACATTTCTCCTGTTGTTAGAAATTCTCTTGGTTGCGACAGCCGCTAAGAGCGGGGCTTTAAGCAAAATCTGATAAATACATTTCCGCCGAGGGGATGCTCTCCGTAATAGGGCTTAAGAGCCGCCGGAAGCGAGTAGGTTTCAACATTGGCGCCGATCCCGGTCTCTATTTGTCTGGAAATGTCGATGTCGCGCGTGTATCCGATGGTGTACGCGCCGATACGAAATGTGCTGCCGTGGAACGTGTCGAGGAATGCCTCGATGGCGGGTTGGTCTGCGAACAGATCGTCCTTATCGACCAACTCCATTCGACCGGTAATGAAGTTGTTTCGATGGATCGGTATCACCGACTCCGCAGTGTAAGCGTTCGTGTTGCGTTTCGTGTAAGTGCTGTGGTCCCGGCCCCAGATCACGCTCGAGGACCAGCTTCCGCTTGTCATCGGCTTGGAATATTCCAGGGATGACGTAACTCGGGTCTGGTCGCCTGGCTCCAACGCCTCAGGATGGGTCAAGTGTCCGGCGGAGACTTGGGCTGCCCAGTTCTTGCTGGGGAAATACCAAAGGCGCGTGGACCACGAATCGATGGGGCCGGCTTGAACGATCCAGCGGTTCTCACCGGGTTCGGCGCCATGAAAACCGCTTGCCTCCAGCTTGAGGTTTCTGTACGCAATGCCGGCGGTTACCACTTCGTCCGAAATGTGGGTGGAGTCCTCCCAGTGATGAGAAATGGGCGCCTGCGGTAATTCCATGGCCGAGGCGCGGTGGGGGTAAGCGATGGGTCCGAGCGCGGGATCGCCCACCGGCGCGAAGTAGATCTCGAGCGTGGTGTTCTCACTCAGAGACAATGCGTACTGGAATCCTAAGGACATGATGAAATTGTGCGGGTGCTGGCCATCGACAATCGGTTGTCCGAAAGCCGTTTCCCCGGTCTGGAACAAGAGTGGATAGCGCCGTTCGGTGATAGTGGCGGGTTCCAAGCTCAGCATGAGTTGAAATTCGAAGGCGCCGAGTTTTCCAATCCTGCGTTCAGCGTCCGCCATTAGCCAGTTGGGCGAATACAGCTTGTCCCCGCCTCGAGGGCCTGACTGCTGCGTATCGTTTAGAAATGCGTCCGCCATGAACATGGCGTTCCAGGCGCCAATGGGCTTCATCAGCATGGGCATTGGCCACGCTGCCGGGTTCACCGCCGTCCCCGACATATTGTTCATCAGGAACATGCCCGCGGCGTTCATACCAGTCATCTGCATGGCCGGCATTTGCATATCCGGCGGCGGCCCCTGCTGAGGAGGAGAACTTTGCGATGGATCGGGCGCCGCTTGCTGTTGTGTTCGCGCGGGCTGTTCATCCTGGGCGCGTAAAGCCGCGGGAAATCCCCCCGAAAGTAGGGATCCGGCTATCAGTAATCCCCCGCACGCAAAGCCATTCCAGCGGCTCCGGAACATAACATCCTCCTTTACCCGATTGACAAGTGAAGACAGCGCTCGAAGCGCAACCCCTAAAGGCATCGGCACGAGGGCCGCGCTCCCGGCTATTAACCTCAAGAGTTGAAACAGCTAAATTGGGAAGGGATAGTTGGACTTCAAAGGCGAAGAACGACAGTGGAGGCAGCGGCGATCCCGGGCGGCCAGGGCGAGCTAACTGTAGCGTCTCCTTCGACGGCGGCAGAAGGATCCGGAGAATCTGCTGGAAGAATGGGAGTAACGGCGAAGTCTGCCTGAGTAACAGATACGGCGGAAGGCTGCCGTGAATCGGCCATTACCAAGGGATGCGAACAGGGCGGCGGAACGCGATTTGCAGGCACCTGAGGGCGGTGGCACGGCGGCGGATTGCTTTGCGCGGCGCTTTGACACGGCGCAACGGCGCAGGCGATCATGCACCGTGCGCTGTTGAAGAGCAATGCCAGCGCGAGAATAACTACTCCGACTCGGGACGAACCGCGCATTTCACCTCATTGTAGAGCACAAGAAAAACGTGGTGGCTGAATGAAGCGCCCGCAAGCCGACCCAGGGAATCCGGATGGAATCCTGCCGCCGTTTGTTTACCGGCCTTTCAGTAAGCCGTGCTCGGGCCGATTGCCAATCGGCCGCAGGCTGCCAACCGGCTGCCGGCCTGCACCCACGGGTTAGAAAGGCGGCTGCCTGCAAAGCAGCTATTGGAGAGTTCGATTCTCTCCTTCGGCTCCATCGTGCCTGTGGCGGAATGCATACGCACTGGTCTTAGAAACCAGCGCCTTCGGGGAAACCAGCGCCTTCGGGGAAACCAGCGCCTTCGGGATTGAGAGTTCAAGTCTCTCCAGGCACACCAGTTCGACCTTTCTTGCAGCCCAGGAACTTTCCCGCCGCAAACCGCGTATCCTGTCCGAAGGGACGTGGAAGTGTGCGACTCTCGCTCTTGGTTTTGCATATCCTCGGCGGTTCGGTTGGCCTCCTCTCCGGCACAGCCGCGATGGCCGTCCGCAAAGGCAGCCCGCAGCACCGCTTAGTCGGAAACATCTTCACCGTCGCGATGCTGACGTTGGCCTCCAGCGCCTTCCCTCTCGCGATCCTGAAATCGCAACGCGGCAATATCATCGGCAGCATCATTACCTTCTACCTGATCGGCACCGCGTGGCTGGTCGGCCGCCGCCGGGACACAGGCTTGCTTGACTGGGCGGCGCTTTTCGTCGGTCTCGGCGGAGCAGCCGCCGTCATCACGCTCGGCGTCTGGACGCTCAGCCACCCCGACCGGAACGCCCCCGCCGGCATGTGCTTCTTCTTGGGCTCAGTCCTCCTACTCGCCTCCGCGGGAGACATCCGGATGCTCGCTCGCGGCGGAATCGCCGGCCGGCAGCGCGTCACGCGTCACCTCTGGCGCATGTGCTTTGGACTCTTCATCGCTACAGGCTCGTTCTTCCTCGGCCAGCAACAGGTCTTCCCCGCTTTCCTGCGCGGCTCCCTGTTCCTCATTGTTCTCGCCATGCTGCCGTTTCCTTTGATGATCTATTGGCTCTTCCGCGTCCGGTTTAGCAAGGCGTATAACACCCGGCCACTACCAATCCCGACCCCGGCCACTCTTTGAGAACCAGTCGCGCCCACGCCAACCGAGCCGCGACTCGCGCAGCCGGTGTCATTTTGGCTTCGGGCCGATTCCAATCGGCCGCAGGGATAACAGTCTGCCCTAGCCCGGCGACCAAACGAACTGTTCAGGCCGGTTCCGAACTCAAATTCGAGCTCGCCGAAGGGCAGGAAGATGAAAGATCCGTGTTTTTCGGGGTGGATTTTGCGCGCTGGGGCGTCGTTTTGAGCGGAGTTGGGGTGGGGTCGCACGACGCGGGCACTTACTGGAGGCGGATTGTCAAAGAACTGAAGCCGACAGACTGGGGTTAGCAGACTGACGGCAGATTAGGCGGCCAAGGGTTGGGGGCGTCCGGCGGCGCGGATGTGGAGTCGGGAGCGGCGGGTGGCGATGGATAGTGGCGCGGGCTTTGGAGTGTGCCTGGGTCGGGGACAGCAGGGGTGACAGGAGATTTGGCGTCCGCCTTGCGCTGCTTTTGCATGTCCTGGAAATCGTTGTGTGCGGCCCGGTAAGAGTGGCGTTGTATTGTTTCGTAGCGAAGGTAGAGCGCGAAGGCTTTGTCGCCGCCGGATTCTAGAGCGCCGGTTTGCAGGTTGCGGGCGCGGCGCTGCAACCACCAGGCTTGCGCCATGTCAGCGAGTTTGTGAGCCTCGGCACGAGTGCCCGGACGGAACTGGGCACGGATGTCAGCGACGAGTTCAACGTATTCGGCGAGGCTCTCGCCGGGGAGGAGTTTGAAGTGAGTGAAGCCGGACGAGAGGCCATGCTTGAACGAGTTCTGGGCGCTGCGCGCCTTGCCGGCTGGGGTGCTGGGGCCGCCACGGTGAGAGGCGTCGGGCGATGGGGGCGAGTCGGGGTCGCTGGGAGGGTCCACATGTTCTGACGGAGTCGCAGCTTCAGAGCGCTTGGCGGCTTCCCTTTCGGCGACGAGTTGGTCGAAGGCGATATCGAAGTTGGCGCGGCGGGCGTCGTTCATGCCGACGGGAGCCCCGATGTTGG
>CAJCIT010000032.1 GCA_903970405.1 Acidobacteriaceae bacterium
CGCCCCTCGTCCAGCAGCTTCTTGAACATTTCCACGCCCGTCACCACCGTCTTGCGCGTGTCCTGAAAGCCGACGATCTCCATTTCCTCGCCCACCT
The DNA here is from genome assembly GCA_903970405.1 of Acidobacteriaceae bacterium. GTDB lineage: Bacteria > Acidobacteriota > Terriglobia > Bryobacterales > Bryobacteraceae > CAJCIT01. The sequence continues at coordinate 98 of CAJCIT010000032.1, forward strand.
TGCAGATGCCCCGCTCAATGCGGCCCGTCACCACCGTGCCGCGGCCCTGGATCGAAAAAATATCCTCAATCGGCATGATGAACGGCTTGTCGATGGCGCGCTCCGGCATGGGAATGTACTTGTCCACCTGCTCCATCAGGTCGTCCACCGTCTTTTCCCACTGCGGCTCGCCGTTCAATGCGCCCAGCGCGCTGACCTTCACCACCGGCAGGTCGTTGCCCGGAAACTGATAGCTGGTCAGCAGCTCACGCACTTCGAGTTCCACCAATTCCAGCAATTCGGCATCGTCCACCATATCCACTTTATTCAGCGCGACGACAACATACGGCACGCCCACCTGGCGGGCCAGCAGAATGTGCTCGCGGGTCTGGGGCATGGGGCCGTCGGTGGCGGCCACAACCAAAATGGCGCCATCCATTTGCGCGGCGCCGGTGATCATGTTCTTGATGTAATCGGCGTGGCCCGGGCAATCGACGTGCGCGTAATGGCGGTGCGCCGTCTCATACTCGACGTGCGCCACGGCGATGGTGATGCCGCGCGCCTTCTCTTCCGGAGCGTTGTCGATGGAATCGAAGCTGCGGAACTTCACTTTCGGATTGTGCTTGGCCAGCGTCTTGGTGATGGCCGCCGTCAACGTCGTCTTGCCGTGGTCAATGTGCCCGATCGTCCCGATATTGACGTGCGGTTTGCTGCGATCGAATTTCTCTTTCGACATCGTTCTAACTCCCGTTCGAAAACTTGTCTGATTCCCTAAGTTCCTGTCCGCGAGGGGCGGGCCCAACCGCTAGTTGGTTGCCACGCCGCCCTTCCCGCGGTTGATAATCTCTTCCGCAATATTGCGCGGCACTTCTTCGTACTGGCCGAAGTGCATGGTAAAGCTGCCGCGGCCCTGCGTCTTCGAACGCAGATCCGTGGCGTAGCCGAACATTTCCGAGAGCGGCACCATGGCCTTAACAATGTTGGTGCTGCCGAAGACATCGGTGCCTTCCAGGCGCCCGCGTCTTGAAACCAGGTCGCCATTGACGGGCCCCATGTAGTCCTCCGGAACCGTCACTTCAATCCGCATCACCGGCTCCAGGATCACCGGCTTGGCCTTCCCAAAGGCTTCTTTGAGGCACTTGGAGGCGCATATCTTGAACGCCATTTCGGACGAATCCACATCGTGATAGTCGCCGTCGTAGACAGTCACTTTCACATTGTTCACCGGGTAGCCGGCAAGCACGCCGCGCTCCAGCGTTTCGATGACGCCCTTTTCGATGGCCGGAATGAATTCCTTGGGGATGTTGCCGCCCGTCACTTCGTTCTCAAATTCGAAGTCCGCTTCCGGATTCGGTTCAACCCGAAGCTTTACGCGGGCATACTGACCCTTGCCGCCAGTCTGCTTCTTATAGATTTCGTCATGCTGTGCGGCCACGCGAATGGTTTCGCGGTAGGCCACCTGGGGCTTACCCACGTTCGCTTCCACGTTAAACTCGCGCCGCATCCGGTCGACGATGATTTCGAGGTGCAGTTCGCCCATCCCGGCAAGAATCGTCTGGCCGGTTTCGATGTCCGTGTTTACCTTTAGCGTAGGGTCTTCGGTGGCGAGCTTATTGATCGCCATACCCATCTTTTCCTGGTCGGCCTTGGTTTTCGGCTCGATGGCCAGTTGAATGACGGGGGCCGGAAAGTCAATGGATTCAAGCAACACCGGGTGCTTATCGTCGCAAATCGTGTCGCCGGTGGATACCTGCTTCAGGCCCACGGCGGCGCAAATGTCACCGGCGAAAATCTCGCTGATTTCTTCGCGCTTGTTCGCGTGCATCTTCACCAGGCGGCCGACGCGTTCCTTTTTGTCCTTACTCGCGTTGAGGATGGTTTCGCCCGCGTTGAGCTTGCCGGAGTACACGCGCAGGAAGCAAAGCTGCCCGACAAACGGGTCGGTCATGATCTTGAAAATCAGGCCCGAGAAAGGCTCATCGTCAGCGGCGCGGCGCGCGATCTTCACAGTGGGATCGTCCACCGAATGCGCTTCGATCGGCGGGACATCGAGGGGCGAAGGCAGGTAGTCGCAAACCGCGTCCAACAGGTTCTGAACGCCCTTGTTCTTGAAGGAAGAGCCGCAAATAACCGGGAAAATCTTCTGCGCGATGGTCGCCTTGCGAATGCCGGCCCTCAGTTCGGCCTCAGTGATCGCCTGCCCTTCGACGAACTTCTCAAAGAGAACATCGTCGCTTTCAGAGACAGCTTCGATCAGGGCCTCGCGATACTCTTTGGCTTTTTCAAGCAGACCGGCTGGAATGTCGACGTCGTCGAACTGGGCGCCCAGCGTTTCGTCGCGCCAGATGCGCGCCTTCATCGTGACCAGATCCACGATGCCCTTGAATTGATCTTCCGCTCCGACCGGGATTTGAATGGGCACCGGACGGGCTTTGAGACGATCGACAATCGTCTGCACTGAGAAAAAGAAGTCCGCACCCGCGCGGTCCATCTTATTGATGAAGCAAATCCGCGGGACTTTGTACTTGTCGGCCTGACGCCAAACCGTTTCCGACTGGGGCTGCACGCCGGCGACGGCGTCGAATACGGCGCAGGCACCGTCCAGAACACGCAGGCTGCGCTCCACCTCAGCCGTGAAGTCGACGTGGCCTGGCGTGTCGATGATGTTGATTGTAATGTCGTTCCACTGGCAGGTGGTTGCCGCCGACGTGATGGTGATGCCGCGCTCCTGCTCCTGCGCCATCCAATCCATGGTGGCCGTGCCCTCATGCACCTCGCCGATCTTATGAGTCCGGCCGGTGTAATAAAGGATGCGTTCAGTCGTGGTGGTCTTACCGGCATCGATGTGGGCCATGATGCCGATATTTCTCATCTTCTGAAGCGGTACGGTGCGGGGCATAAATTTAACTCAACAAAAGTCGGGAAACAAGTTTCGAACCTACCAGCGGTAGTGAGCGAAAGCCTTGTTGGCTTCAGCCATCCGGTGGACATCATCCTTTTTCTTCACAGCGCCGCCGCGCATATTGGCGGCGTCGTTCAACTCATTGGCCAGCTTGTCGGACATGCCCTTTTCAGGACGAGTCCGCGCGTTGCCGATCAGCCAGCGCAGCGCCAGACTGATGCGGCGATTGTTCGTCACCTCCACTGGCACCTGATAGTTCGCGCCACCCACGCGGCGGGTTTTCACTTCCAGCACCGGCTTCACGTTCTCGACCGCTTTTTTGAACAGTTTCAGCGGGTCGTCGCCAGTGCGCTCACGGATCACATCCATGGCGCCATAGAAAATCTGCTGCGAAGTGTTCTTCTTGCCATCCCACATCATCGAATTGACGAACTTCTCAACCAGGGTCGAGTTGTACACGGGATCGGGCAGGATTTCGCGAGGCTCTGGACGTCTACGGCGGGGCATTCGTTTTTCTCCCTAGATTCCTTCTTTTACTTCTTGGCCGGCGCTGCGCCGCCCTTGGGACGCTTTGCTCCGTACTTCGACCGGCTTTGCTTGCGGTTCGCGACACCAGCGGTATCGAGCGTTCCGCGCACAATGTGGTACCGCACGCCTGGCAGATCCTTCACACGGCCGCCGCGGATCAGGACAATCGAGTGCTCCTGCAGGTTGTGGCCCACCCCTGGAATATAAGTGGTTACCTCAATGCCGTTGGTTAAACGGACGCGGGCCACTTTGCGGAGCGCCGAGTTCGGCTTCTTCGGGGTGGTGGTATACACGCGGGTACAAACGCCACGGCGCTGCGGGCAGGCCTGCAGGGCAGGGCTGGCAGTCTTATACCGGGTCGGCTTGCGGCCCTTGCGCACGAGTTGGTTAAACGTCGGCACGAATTTCCTCTCTGAAGGCTTTCTCACCCGTCCCATCCGCGCGATTCCGCGCAGACGCGACGAATCCGCCCGTTCGGGGGCGGTTTCAATCAAAAACTAACTTGTATGCCCAGCGGGCAAAATCACAGGACCTGCCTGCTCGCGCCAAGTTTAGGACAAGGTTTGAACCGATCAGGCTGCTTTCAGGGTTACTGCCAGAAAGCCGGTATATTTTGGTCACCGGCTCTAATCTGCGAGGGTAAAACCTTCAGGTAGAGCCCTTACCAGATCGTGGAGTGGCCATCCAGAGGATGGGTTACCAGACCCGACAGCGGGGCCTGACTCCCGAGTCTCCGCCGTGAGCGGACGTACGGGAGCAGAAGAATCGACTCGCCAAACTCTCCGAGTATACGAGAACTGGCGAGCGAGTGTCAACTCGTCGGAGGAAGGTGTCTTGTCGACAAGATTTATAGGATTAATTTGATTCAGATGGTTAAGCGGATTGGGCCCGAGACTGCGGAAGGCCATTATCGCCCAGCGTCTGGATCTCGCGCGGGTCGCGTCGTCAAGCGATTCCAAAGCTTCGAAGGCCAATTCGGATCCATACAGGGCCGCTCCACAAGCAGGAAAAAGACGATGCACATTGCCGCCGCCGGAATACCCGTCACCATCAACTGGATCGCATAGTTTGCCGGGAAGCTGAAGCTTGGTACGATGGCCCCGCGGGTTACCTTGAACAGCACGGCAATGAAAATGAAGTGCAGCAGGTAGATCGAGTAGCACATGCCTCCGGTAACCGCGATAGCAGGATAGGCGAGTACGCGGCGAAGTGCCACACTCCGCATCGCTGCGATGCAGAGGAGTCCGATTAACACGGGAAGAACAATATGCGTCCGGGCGTCGTTGTGACGCACCCAGAAAATCGCGGCGAGCGAGACAAGGCCGAGGATGTCCCAGATCGCGCTCGATCGTATGCCCTCAAGATCGAGCACGAAAAAATCGGCAACCAGCAGCCCCGCAAGAAAGTACTGCATGTAAAACAGGATGCTTGCCGTAAGGCGGAAGGATGATCCAGTGAACGGCATCTGTAAGAAACCCATCCCGATGATTGCGACTATCATCAACCCTCGCCGCAGCGCCGTGGGCCGAATCCGGAAGAGCTGCATCGCGAGCGGTGCGAGAAGGTAGAATTGGATCTCAACTTCAAGGCTCCAGGTCACAGGGTTAACACTGCTCATCTGGCCGTAGATTAATGTGTGTTGGTAGAAAAGGGTTGCCAGCGCATGGGCTCCATAGTCTGCGCCAAGTCCGTGCCGGTAGATTCCTGTCAGCAGCACAACCACCGCCAGGGAAACAATGTACGGCGGTTCCAATCGGGTTAACCGCCTCAGATAGTACTTGGGCAGCGAGACCGGCGAGGCGCCGCGCAGGAATTGCCGTGCGAACGGCATAGCCAGGATCATGCCACTGATGACGAAGAAGACATCCACGCCACTCTTTCCGTTCCCCAGAAACCGTTCGAAGATCCAGAACTTCGATTCAATCGGAATAAAGCGCCCCGATCGAACCTCTAGTTCGGCGGCCAGGTGAAATAGGAAAACCGAGGCGATGGCCACGAAACGCAGCCCGTCAATCTCGGGAATCCATCGTCCATCTGTGGTAATCCTGCGAAGGCGGTTCAGCAACATCGGGAATCAGGTCAACGATTTTCGCGATTCTGTTTACTGTTCAAGGACAGGCTTGTTCCATCGTTTACTTTACGGCCCTCTCCCGGGAGAAGGTGCGGCGGCGGGTAGGGCTTACGTGGTTGTACCGGTTCTTCCCATTTTCGAATGTGGTCGGGAGACCGCTCCGGGCGGTGCACAGGGCGGGGCGTGGGCCGACGGAGGGGCGACGGTCCCGGGCCACGCCGACAGTCGCGCTTGCCGTCGTTCACATCTGCCAAAGATAGTCACTGGGGAACCGCTCCCGCACCTTCTTGTCCTCCCGGTCGAGGCTCTGATCGGGCTGTTCTTCGTCCAGCGCGTGCGTTTGTCGAAACGAGTCCTGAACCTGCTTGGACGCGCCCAGATTTTCCGCATGCAGGTGTTCTCGCCTGATCCTTGTGATGACCGCTTCCACCTGGCTGAACAACAAACCGTAGATGGCGTGCAAAGCGTTGAATCGCTTTTCCTGAGCTGCAAACTTTGTGAGCGGGGCCAACCCGGTGCGACTCAATCTGTTGCGCCATCATCGACCCTAGTGTATCCCGCCCGGCGGACGTTTCGACGCCAAGACTCCGCCAGCGGGTTCAACCGATCAAGCCGAATCGCAGCCAAGACCGCTACAGCAGCTTCGCTAACTCACGTTCAATCGCGTCCCGGACGGCTTCGCGGGCCTCATCGTCCTGGTAGTCATGACGGGGCCAAAAGAAGCCCTTCAGTCCGTCTCGGCGGCGGCGGGGAACCACGTGAACGTGGAGATGGGGAACCGTCTGCCCGATGCGGTTGTTGATCGCAACAAAGGTCCCATCCGCTTCGACGGCCGATTCAACCGCTTTTGCCAGCAACTGAACCTTCTCAAACAAGGGCCCAACGGCGCTCGGCGGAAGATCCGTCAACGTGACAGCATGCGATTTCGGCGCGACCAAAACGTGTCCGGGAAACAGCGGGTGTATGTCCAGGAAAGCGATTGTCTCTTCGTCTTCAAAAACGCCGTAACGAGGAATGTCGCCTTGGACAATTTTGCAAAAGAGGCAAGAAGGATCGAAGGTGCTCACGCGCGGGCTCACTTTCCCAACACCCAGAGTAGACGACGCTGGAAAGGCAATGTTCGACAATAGGAGTGGCGCTTGACGGCGGCTAGTAGCCCTCCGAAAGCACCTGGCGGAAATGCCGGCCGAAACGAGATGCCCCCCGCCCGTTTGCCCTGACCTTGAGGATGGCTTTCGAAAACAACATAACGGCGAGCACAACGGTCCCGCAAGACTTTGCGGAAGAACCGCGCCAGGGTCGAACGCAGGACGGAAGCATGCATCACCTCCCCTTCCGGAATTCAGTTCACCTGACGACGGACGAAGCCCACGCGGTGATGAGCCGAATGCTCTCCGGAGAGATGGACACGGCGGGCATCATGGAGTTGCTCCGGTATCTGCAGCGAAAGGGCGAAACCGTTGCGGAACTGGTTGGCTTTGCGCAAGCCATGCGAGAGAAGGCGCAACCGGTGGATTTGAACCAGGATGAGAGTCCGGTGCTCGATACGTGCGGCACGGGGGGCGACGGCGCAAATACTTTTAATGTGTCCACCGCCACTGCCTTTGTTGTAGCCGGGGCGGGTCTGCGGGTGGCCAAGCACGGAAACCGCCGCATCTCGAGCCAGTGCGGAAGCGCCGACGTTCTGGAGGCGCTAGGCGTCGACGTGAGCGTTTCGGCAATGGACGCGGCGGAGTGCGTGAGGGAAATCGGCATCGGCTTCCTCTATGCGCCGCTGCTGCATCCGGCGGTGATGCACGCGCGGGAAGCGCGGCTCCAGTTGAAAGGGCGAACGGTCTTTAATATGTTGGGCCCGCTGACAAACCCGGTTCGGGCGAGAGTTCAATTGATAGGCGCCTTTTCTGTACGGGCGGCGGAAATGCTGGCTCAGGCCAGCGCGCGGCTGGGCACCGATCGGGCGTTTGTGGTGCACGGCGCCGACGGCCTGGATGAGGTCAGCACCACCGGTCCCAGTACGGTTTTCCAAGTGGAAGAGGGCCGCGTCCAGAAGGGGCAGTGGTCGCCACAGGATTTCGGTGTCGAGGTGGCGTCGATTGAGATGCTAAAAGGAGGAGACCCGCAAACCAATGCGGGAATCGTCAAGGGAGTTCTCGAAGGAGAGCACGGCCCCGCCCGCGACATCGTGCTGGTGAACGCCGCCGCTGCGCTGCTGATTGGCGGACGCGTTCCCGATATCCGGACTGGCGTTGCCTTGGCCGGCGAAACCATCGACACGGGCGCGGCTCTTGAGAAACTGGCGCGCCTGGCTGAGCTGACCACCGCGCGTGGACCGCAAGTCGTGCAAGTGTAGCGGGCAGGGTCGCCGCCAACTGAGCCGCAACCGTCAGGGAGCGACGGTTGGTCCCCCACGTTTAAGTCCAAGAAAATCGCCATGCAACGTTATGAGATTCACCAATTTGGTTTCGACGGCCTGAAGCTGGTAGAAGCCGAGAAACCGCGCGCCGGGATCAGGCAGGTGCTGGTGCGTATTAGTGCCGCGTCGTTGAACTATCGTGACTTGATGGTTTTGCGAGGACACTACAACCCCAAGCTGAAAATGCCCATCGCGCCGCTCTCCGACGCAGCCGGTGTGGTGGAAGCGGTGGGTGAAGGCGTGACGAAGTTCGCCGCCGGAGACCGCGTCACCGGCACGTTTTTTCAGGGTTGGACGGATGGACGAATCGATAGGAAGGCGTCAGCAACGGCGCTAGGCGGCGCCATCCCCGGCATACTCAGTGAATACGTCGTCTTCGAAGAGGAGGGACTGGTAAGGACGCCGGGGCGCCTCACCGATATTGAGGCCGCGACGCTCCCCTGTGCGGCGGTAACTGCCTGGCACGCCTTGTTCGAAGACGGCCCGTGCTTCCCCGGCGAAACGGTGTTGGTACAAGGAACCGGGGGCGTCTCCCTCTTTGCCCTTCAATTTGCGAAACAAGCAGGTCTGCGGGTCATCGTCACCTCGAGCAGCGATGAGAAGCTGGAACGCGCCCGGAGTCTGGGGGCGGACGAAACCATCAACTACAAAGCGGCGCCCGATTGGGACGTCGCGGCGCGCAAGTTGACCGGAGGCGCCGGCGTCGACCGCGTCATTGAAGTTGGCGGATCGGACACGTTGCCGCGGTCTCTGAAAGCCGTTTGCATGGGAGGCACTGTGTGCGTGATCGGCGTGCTGAGCGGCGCCGGCGACACCGTAGGACCGCGGATGCTATTGATGAACAGCGTGCACCTACAGGGCATCTATGTGGGCTCCCGGGCAATGTTCGAACGCATGAACCTCGCCATCGGCGCCGGAAACATGCGTCCGGTTGTTGACGGTGTCTTTCCGTTCGCCGAGGCGCCCGGCGCCTACCGGCACATGGAAAGCCAGAAGCATTTCGGCAAGATCTGCATTTCGGTCCCGTAGGAATGCGTAGTCCCTTACCGTCCTGGCAGTAAGGAAGTTGAATCCGGCCCAAACGGCAGTCCTCTGCCACAATGGTTAAGTGAAGGCAGAACCGCCCTCCGCGGAGGAGCGCCGGCTCAGCATGTTGTCGAAATACCGGCTGCTCGATAGGGCGCCGGAAGAACGTTTCAACTGGCTTACGTACTTGGCCGCCCGGCATTTCCAGGCGCCGATGGCGCTGATCGCGCTGGTGGACCAAGGGCGTCAATGGTGCAAGTCGTGCATTGGCGTGGCCGTCAGCGAAGTCGAACGCGACGTGGAATTCTGCCGCTGCGTCATTCAGGCTGACGAGGTCTTCGTTGTCAACGACGCGATTGACGATCCGCGCTTTCATGAGAATCCGTTAGTGACAGCCGGCCCCTTCATTCGGTTTTATGCGGGCGCGCCGCTGATTGTGGAGGAGGGCTTGCGCCTGGGCGCCTTCGCAATCATGGATCGCCGGCCGCGCGCGTTCTCAGCCGAAGACCGGCAGGCCTTGCGGGGGTTTGCGAGCCTGGCGGCCGATTTCATCCGGCAGCAACGGGCCGGATTCAATCTCAGCGATGCCGAACGGGCGCTGGTCCGGAGCGAATCGCTGTACGGCGAACTGGTGGAGAACAGCGTCACCGGCATTTATCGCTCGTCCGCGCAGGGCGAGGTCCTGATGGCGAACCGGGCTGTCCTCGACATGCTCGGGTATGCCTCGCTCGAGGAACTGCAACAAAGAAACATAGAGCGCGACCACTTGACCGAGGCCCGGGCTCAGTTTAAGAGGGCGATGGAAGAGCAGCGGCGCGTCGAAAGCTTCGAAAACGTGTGGTACCGGAAGGACGGCACGCCCGTTTTAGTGTCGGAGACCGCACGGATGGTGCGTAATGCAGCCGGTGAGGTCCTCTATTACGAAGGGACCGTGGAGAACGTTACGACCCGGCGCAACGCGGAGTTGCACATCCGAAAATCGGAGGAGCGGTACCGGCTGCTATTCGACAGCAATCCGTTGGCGGCCTTGGTCTATTCAACCGACAGCAACTTCAACATCCTGGCGGCAAACGCCGCCGCCGTGAAGGTCTATGGATACACTCCCGAGGAGTTTCGAAGCCTGACCATGCTCGATCTTGCCTCCGAGGACAAGCGCGGGGCGATGCTCGAGCGAATTCAGGGAATCCTCCGGAATCATCCCGATAGCGTGGCGCGGTCAGCGGCCTTCCCCCACCGCACTAAGATCGGGCAAAGGATTGAAGTAGAGATCACATCTCACCCGCTGGAATTTGACAACCGGCCGGCACGGCTGGTGATGATCAACGATGTCACGGAGCTTGTGGAAACGCAGACAAGAATGCGGGAGGCACTGGACTTGGCGCAGTCGGCAACCATAGCGAAGTCCGATTTCCTGGCCACGATGAGTCACGAGATCCGAACCCCGATCCATGGCGTCATCGGAATGACCGGTCTCCTGTGCGAAACCGAGCTCTCGCCCGAGCAGCGCGAATATGCCGAGCTGATCAGGAGTTCGGGCCAGGCGCTGCTGACGCTGGTGAATGACATTCTGGACTTCTCAAAGATTGAATCAGGCAACCTTAAAATCGAGGCGGTGACGTTTGACCTGTGGACCATGGCGGAAGAGTGCGTCGACATGGTGGCCGAAACGGCGCACCGGAAGAATCTTGAGCTAGTGGCCGACATCGGCTCTTCCGTTCCGATGGCGGTGACCGGCGATCCGCAGCGCATTCGTCAGATTCTCCTCAATCTGCTCAGCAACGCCATCAAGTTCACGCCGGAAGGAGAGGTGCGGCTCCACTTGACGGAAAGGGAGAATGCGGTGGACGCTCCGCCGGCGGCCGGAAGGGTGATCCGTTTCGAAGTGATTGACACGGGAATTGGAATCGCACCCGAGGCAAAGGAAAGGCTGTTCCAGTCATTCAGCCAGGGCGATCCCTCCACAAGCCGGCGCTTTGGCGGCACCGGCCTTGGGCTGGCGATCTCGAAAAGGCTGGCGCAAATCATGGGCGGGGTCATCGGCTTTGAAAGCGAACCTGGGGAGGGAGCCCGCTTCTGGGTGGAACTGCCGTTGCAACTGGCGCCGAGGGAGCCCACCCAGGCGGCCTCGCCTCTGATTGGAAAGCACGTGCTGATTGTGGACGATCATTCTTGTACGCTGCGCGTCCTGCGCCAACAACTGGAGCGGTTGGGCGCCTCGGTGACCACCGCTTCGAGCGGGGCGACGGCGGCGGATGTGTTGCGCCACGGAGCAGCGAGTATGGACGCCTGCCTGATCGATTCGGATCTGGCTGGCGTCAGTGGCATCGAGACAGCGCGGCAGTTACGGACGTTGAAGGGCAGGGCCCGCCTGCCCGTGGCGCTGCTGACCCGCGTCACGGAACGGAACGTGATGGCTGATGCGTCAACCCGGCGGTGCGTGGATATCGCCTGCGCCAAGCCGCTGAAGCGGGCTCAATTGATCTCCACCGTGACGCGGCTGATGGAGCACGTTGAGGCCAAGTCCGGGCCGGCCGCTGGCCCGGTTTCGCGGCAGGCCCCTCCGCTGGGGGAAGGGATTCGCATTCTGCTGGCGGAAGATAACCTTGTGAATCAAAAATTGGCCGTTCAATTGGTCCGGAAGTTGGGACATAACGTCGATGTCGCGTCCAACGGCCGGCAAGCGACGGAGATGTTCCAGAGCGCCCCCTACCAGATGATCTTGATGGATGCGCAGATGCCGGAGATGGATGGCTACGAAGCAACGCGGTTCATTCGCGCCATGGAGAAGGATGGCCATCACGCCGTGATCATTGGATTGACGGCGAATGTCATGCCCGGCGACCTGGAAAAATGTCTGGGGGCGGGCATGGATGACTACGTTCCAAAGCCGATTCAGGTTGCGGCGTTTCAGCAGACCCTCTCAGCGTGGATGGAACGCATTCGCAAGCAGAGGGTTTGAGACAGGCGCGTCGTTTCAAACCAGGCGCCGCCGACCGAGCCGCGGCCATCAGAATGGGTGAAAAATCCTTGAGACAAACAGATGCACCCGCGCCTGCTGAGCCGCGAACGTCAGGGAGCGACCGGTTGGCAGGACAAGAACACCGCGGTCACTCCCTGACGGTCGCGGCTCGGAACGCGCAGGCGAGTCTGGGTGGCTCCAAATTTTTAACACCAACTCGAATTACGCGCGGTTCAGTAGCGGGCAACAGGCGGCGCGTGCGCCGCGATAGACCCAGGTATTTCAGCGGCTTCCCTTGGCTCTCTTTAACCGCGGAATGCCCGCAAACGAGCCAGATCGTCCACCAGGATGCGGCGCGCGTTCGAATCCAGCGGGTTGTGGTCCACCACATGCTGAACGTCGTGAATGGCGTCGTCGAGACGGCCCCGGTCGAAGTGTCCTCGCTCATAACGGGCCTCGAACTCCGAAAGATGCCGCATCGCGTGATCTAAGCGCTCGCGTTCGTGACCGCTGGCCCATCTGGATTCATAAGAGGCGATCCGCTCCAGATGGCGAATCGTCTGGTCGACAGGCGAGCGGTACTGCTGTCCCCGATCCCAGTCACCGTTGGGACCGCCCTGATAACCGGGGGCCTGCGGCGGATAACCGTAAGGCGGAGGCTGAGGCGCTGCGGCGGCCGAGAGTGCCAGTGGGCCGGCCAGCGCGGCGATGGCCAGCCAGCGTGACCAATCGTTTGATTTTCTGACTTGATATTGTTTTGCCATGTGTACGTCCGTCCCTTCAACGGTTGAGACGTGAACACCGGGGCAATGGGATACGAACCGCCCCACTGATGAGGGGAATTTAACGGTGGATCGCCTCCATGCGGGAGTCCTTCGCGCACCGGATGGAGGGCAGGCAGCCTGCTGCGAAACTGGAATCTAACCATATGTCATTAGAACTTTTCAATCTGACCGGCCGCACGGCTGTGGTGATGGGCGGCACGTCGGGCATTGGCCGCGAACTGGCTTTGGGACTGGCGCGGGCCGGAGCCGATGTGGTGGCCACCGGCCGTCGCGAGGAACTGGTCGATCGGGTGGCTGGCGAAATTGAAGCCTTTGGCAAGCGCTCACTACGCCAGCCGGCGAACGCGTCGAGCCGCGATTCGATTGACGCTTTGCGTGACGCGGTGGAAAAGGAGTTCGGCCGCGTCGACATCCTGGTGAATGCCGCCGGGCAAACCTTTCGAAAGCCCACCCACACCGTTACCGAATCGGAATGGGGAACATTGATGGACGTCAATGTCACGGGGATGTTGCGCGCCTGCCAGAGCTTCTATGAGCCCTTGCGCGCCAGCGGCCGGGGACGCGTAATCAACATTGCGTCGCTTTCATCCTATGTGGGCTTGCTGGAAGTAACAGCCTACGCCACCTCGAAATCGGCGGTGCTGGGGCTCACCAGATCGCTGGCGGTGGAGTGGGCGCCGCGAGGCATCAACGTGAACGCCATCGCGCCCGGCGTCTTCAAAACGGACCTGAACGCCAAGTTGCTGGAAGGAACTGAGCGGGGCCGCGAGTTTCTGACTCGCACGCCAATGAAGCGTTTCGGTCAGATCCCCGAGTTGGTGGGCGCGGCGATTCTACTGGCGTCGGATGCGTCGAGTTTTATCACCGGGCAATGTCTGGCGGTGGATGGAGGCTTCCTGGCATCCGGGGTAAACTCGTGAGCGGTTCGGTGGACAACCGCTCCCATCTCTGGAAATCCTCTCCCGCCGCCCATGCGAGACAGTTGTACTGACGAGTGCATGGACTTGTCACATCACAAGTCGTGTCGTCGAGTCGAGGGAAGTCTGGGGCGCGCCGGCTACCCGGCATACCGTCCACGAGCGCTCCCGCGGGCGGCATCGGTACTTTTACCTTTTGCTCCAAAGTGGCATCCTTCTTGAAGAGTAACGCTATTCGAGTTCAAAGCACAGCGCAGGTCCGCGCACCTCGCACTGCCGGCGGCATTGTCTCGCCCGGTCCAAAGCGGGTAAACTGGAAACGAGGAGCCTTTCGGCGCCAAGCCGCGTTGAATGACAGTAGACTGAAGCCGGTTTTTAGACTTCAGTCGTGGTTCGGCTTCTCGTGGACCGGACGAACATGTCTTTCATGCCCTCTTCACTGTTGTTCGCGGCGCAGCCGCTATCGGCGCGAATCGCCGACCGGTTGTTCGACAACACCTTTGAGGGCATCTACCGTCTGACCTTTTTCGACTGGGCCTTGCTAATCCCCTATTTCGGGATTCTCATCATTCTCTCGGTCTATGGTTTGCACCGTTATGAAACGATGCGGACCTATCTGAAATTCCGCAAGAAGCTTCAGCAGGAGCCCGCGGTCCTCTTCACCCAACTGCCCAAAGTCACCATTCAGTTGCCGCTCTATAACGAACGGTACGTGGTGGCCCGGCTGCTTGAGCGGGTGAGCAAGATTCAGTATCCGGCGGGACTGTTACAGATCCAGGTTCTGGACGACTCGACCGACGAAACTCACCCCTACGCGGAGCGCCTTTGTAACGAGTATCTGGCCAAAGGAGTGCCCATCGAGTACCGGCACCGCACCAACCGCCACGGTTACAAAGCAGGAGCGCTGCAGGAGGGCCTCAAAACCGCGACCGGCGAACTGCTGGCCGTCTTCGACGCCGATTTCGTTCCTCCCGTTGACTTCTTAACTCGCAGCGTGCATTACTTCACCGACCCCACTGTTGGCGTGGTGCAGACCCGGTGGAGTTATCTGAATCGCGACTACAACATTCTGACGAACGTGCAGGCGATGCTGCTGGATGGCCACTTTGTTCTCGAGCACGGCGCGCGGTGTGGCGCTGGACTGTTCTTTAACTTCAATGGCACAGCGGGCATCTTGCGCCGCGGCATGATCGACGACGCCGGCGGATGGGAGCATGACACGCTAACGGAAGATTCCGATCTCAGCTATCGGGCTCAATTGAAGGGCTGGCGATTCGTCTATCTGCCTGCGCTCGATTGCCCCTCCGAGTTGCCGGTTGACACGTACGGTTTCCAGGTCCAGCAGTCGCGCTGGGCCAAGGGCTTGACGCAGGTGGCGAAAAAGCTGCTGCCCCGGATTATGAAGGCCGACATCCCGTTGCGCGTCAAGCTGGAAGCAATTCTGCATCTGACCCCTAACATCACTTACCCCTTGATGGTTGTGGTTTCGGCACTGATGCTGCCGGTGATGATTGTGCGCTTTTACATGGGCTGGCTGCAGATGCTGTTGATTGACTTCCCGCTCATCATTGCGTCGTTCATTTCCATTTCGGCTTTCTATCTGCTGGCACAGAAGGAACTATACCCAAAATCCTGGTGGAAGAGCATCGTTTTTCTTCCCATGCTGATGGCCGCCGGCGTGGCGCTGACCATCAGCAATACCAAGGCCGTTATGGAAGCCATCCTCGGCGTGCAGACCAGCTTCGCCCGCACTCCGAAATTCGGCAATGAAGGGAGCAAGGCGGCCGCCGCTACGGCCTACAGAAGCCGCAGCGGTTGGCTTCCGTATATTGAGCTGGCTCTCGGTTCCTATTTCCTGTTCATGGTGGTCTTTGCGGTTGCGACTTACAACCTGTTTTCCATCCCTTTCCTGCTGCTGTTTGTGAGCGGCTACTATTGGGCCGGCTTCACCACGCTTTACCAGGAATATCTCGATCGGATGAGGTGGCAACGGGCGCGGCGTCTCGCGGAAGCATCGTAGGCAACGTTACTCGCGTAGCCGCCGCGCTGTGCGCCATCAGGACCCCGTCGCCCCTACCGAGCTATTCCGTACGGGCCTAAGTGGTTTGAAGCCAGTACCTTAGACCCATTGGCGTAGTCAGTCTTTTCTGAGCATACTGGGGCCTGACAGCCGAAGAGATAATCATGGGCCTTCGTGCGCTGAGCGTCCCCGCGTTCCTCTTGGCCATCGCTTTTTGTGTGACGGACACGGCCGGGGCGGGTCCGATTTATAACGTCACCAGCCTGGGCAACCTCGGCGGAACCGGGGCAATCGCTACTGCCATCGATTCATCCGGCACCGAGATTGTCGGCTACGGAAGCACAAGCTCTTCGACAACCGCCGCCTCAAGCACGGGGAGCCTGTTCTCAAGCCTCGGCTATTCGGGTCAGGCGAACGGCGTGAACAACAGCGGAGAAATGGTAGGCTCAGCGTACACGTCCTTCGGTTCACAGGCCATGGTCACTCAAGGGAGCGCCACCCTCAGTCTGACCGGTCTTGTCAGCGGTCAAAGCAGTTGGGCGACGGCTGTTAACAACTCAGGCCTTATCGTGGGCGCCGCCGTCAACGGGAACAATCAGACGGTAGCCGTTTCTTGGAACGGCAGCACCATGCATGTCCTGGGAACGCTGGGCGGTCAGTACAGCACAGCCATCGGCGTCAATAATTCGGGACAGGTTGCCGGCACCAGTCAAACGCCAAGCGGATCCATGGCCGCTTTCCTCGATTCCGGCGGCACAATGCGGAATCTGGGTACGCTGGGCGGTTCCAATAGCTACGGTCAGGCGGTGAACTCCACTGGCGAAGTGGTTGGCAATGCGCAAACGGCCGCGGGCTACACGCATGCGTTTCTTTGGAACGGCAGCCAGATGGTGGACCTGGGAACGCTGGGCGGAAACAACAGTTACGCCTATGGCATTAATGACCAGGGACAGGTGGTCGGCTATTCGCAAACCGCCAGCGGCGGCACGGACGCCTTTCTTTACTCCGGCGGCGTCCTGTATGACCTGAACTCGTTACTCTCCTTCGGTAGCGGTTGGACCATCACCGAAGCCTTCGGGATCGACGCGGCGGGCGACATCGTGGGAACGGGTCTCTACCAGGGCGCGGACTACGCCGTGAAATTGGTTGATCCTCCCAGCCCCGTACCGGAGCCCCTCTCGCTTCTGATGGCGGGTTCCGGTCTGGTGGCCATCGGCCTGCTCGCGCGGCGCCGGCCGGCGTTAGCCCCAAAAAAAGGCGATAGACCAACGGTAGACCAGCCGTAGCCCCGCGAAGGCCTGCCGCCCCTGCTTGGTTTAATGGGAGTTTCCATGAAACTCCAGAGCTATACCATCACCCAAGGCAAAGATCGCGCGGCCGCCCGTTCCTATCTCAAGGCCATCGGCTTTACCGACGATGACTTGAAGAAACCCATCATCGGCATTGCCAATACTTGGATCGGCACAATGCCGTGTAACTACAATCTGCGCGAGCTGGCCGTGGATGTCGCGCGCGGCATCCGCGAAGCGGGCGGCACGCCGATGGAGTTCAACACCATCGCCATCAGCGACGGCATCACTATGGGCACCGAAGGCATGAAAACTTCGCTGATCAGCCGCGAAGTGATTGCCGATTCCATTGAGCTTGTCGCCCGCGGCCACATGTTCGACGGCATCGTCGCGCTGGTAGCATGCGACAAGACCGTTCCCGGTGCGGCGATGGCCCTGCTGCGGCTGAACGTCCCGGGAGTCATTCTCTATGGCGGAACCATGTTGCCCGGCAGGTACAAAGGTGTCGACATTACCATTCAGGATGTGTTCGAGGCCATTGGCGCGAATGGCGCCGGCCGCATTACCGACCGCGAGTTGCTCGACATCGAAAACGCAGCGTGTCCGGGGGCGGGGGCGTGCGGCGGCCAATACACCGCCAACACCATGGCCACGGTGATGGAGATCATCGGTCTCTCGCCCATGGGCGCGAACGCCGTGCCCCAAGTGGATGAACGCAAGCATGACGTCGCGCGGCGCTGCGGCGAAGTGGTGTTGAACGCTGTCAGGAAAGACATTAAGCCGCGCGACATCGTTACTCGCGAGGCCATCGATAACGCCATCGCGAGCGTCGCCGCTTCCGGTGGTTCCACCAACGCCGTTCTGCACCTGCTGGCCATGGCGCGCGAAGCCGGCATTCCACTTACCATTGACGATTTTCAGGGCGTCAGCAACCGGACGCCGCTGCTGTGCGATCTCAAGCCCGCCGGAAAGTATGTGGCGTCTGACGTCGACAAAGCGGGCGGCATTCCGGTGATCGCCAAGCGTTTGGCGGACGGTGGCTATGCGCACGCCGGCGCGCTGACGGTGACTGGCCGGACGTTCGCCGAAGAGGCTGCCGGCGCCGTGGAGACGCCGGGACAGGAAGTGATTCGCTCCTTGAGTAACCCTATTAAGAAGTCGGGTGGCATCGTCATTCTGAAGGGCTCGCTTGCTCCGGAAGGAGCGGTGATCAAGGTGACGGGGCTCCACCGCCAGACGCAAACGGGTCCGGCGCGCGTCTTCGATAGTGAAGAGGCCGCGATGGCCGCCGTGATGGGCGGACAGATCGAAGCGGGCGATATTCTGGTGATTCGTTACGAAGGGCCGAAGGGCGGTCCGGGCATGCGTGAGATGTTGGGCGTCACCAGCGCCATCGTCGGCGTGGGCCTCTCTGAAAGCGTTGCGCTCATCACCGATGGACGCTTCAGCGGCGCCACGCGTGGCTTCATGGCGGGACACGTGTCGCCGGAGGCTTACGCCGGAGGCCCGATTGCCGCTGTCCATGAAGGCGATCCCATCACTATCGACATCGCGGCCCGCGAGATCAACCTCAATATTCCGGCGGCTGAACTGGCTTCACGTTTAGATGCCTTCACCACCCCGCCACCGAAGTACACAAGCGGCGTCTTCGCGAAGTATGTGGCGCTGGTGGGCTCGGCGTCTGACGGTGCGTTGACCTCGCAGCCCAAGCTGTAGGCGCGCGGAGTGCTTGGCCAGTCGAGCACCATAGCCTGCCTGATTTGGTAAAATCGCGCAATGGCCGATTCCGCTTGGGCGCCCACTTCTGCCTCCGCCATACCAACAACGGCAGTTCCTGCCAGGCATTCCGGCGTCGTCCGTGTCACCCACTGGGTCACCGCACTCAGCTTTTTGGTTCTGCTCGTCACTGGAGTCGAAATTCTCATCTCTCACCCGCGGTTCTATTGGGGCGAAACCGGTAACGTGCTGACTCCCGCATTGTTCAAACTGCCCATCCCGGCGTCGAGACATACCTTCCCCACCGGCTACGGCTACGTGCTGCCAGACCAGAACGGATGGAGCCGTTATCTCCATTTCCAAGCCGCCTGGGTCGCCGTATTAACCGGCTTGTTTTACGTAATCTTCGGAGTGCTTACAGGGCATTTCCGCCGGAACTTACTTCCGGCTCGCGCCGACCTCTCATGGCGGAAGCTTTCGACGCTGCTGGCGGAACATTTACGCTTCACCCGGGCGGACGAGGCTGGAGCCTGGTCATATAACGTCCTTCAGCGGCTCACGTATCTGTTCGTTATCTTCGTTCTGTTCCCCTTAGTAATCTGGACGGGGTTGGCCATGTCCCCCGCGATAGCGGCCGCGTTTCCAATCGTTGTCACCGTCTTGGGTGGTCAGCAATCCGCGCGCACCATTCATTTCTTTGTCTCCGTATTCCTTTTTATCTTCCTCTTGGTTCACGTCGGCATGGTATGGCGCGCCGGCTTCCGAAACCGCATGCGAGCAATGATCGGGGGCCGCCCCGCTTCACGGAGGTAATGACCATGAATCACTTTTCACGACGTAAACTCATAACTGCCGCCGCGGTAGCCGGGGGCGCGTCCGGGCTCGCCGCGGCCGCCGGCCTGGCGCGGCGTTATGGACTCATCCCGCCCGATGGCAAAGGCATTTATGGCCCGGGCGAGACGCTGACCTATGCCGCCCAGCGGTTGCTGACTCGCCACGCCTTGGCTCGCGAGTTCGCTCCTAGCCAGATTTCAAAAACTCCTTTTGCCAACGAAGTCGACCCATTAGGCGACGAGTTTCAGCGCCTCCAGGAGGCCGGCTTCGCGGATTGGCGCCTCGCCGTGGATGGGTTAGTGGCCCGCCCGGCATCGTTCTCAATCCCGGAAATTAAGAGCTTTCCCCGGCGCAGCCAGATCACCCACTTGGCGTGCGAAGAAGGCTGGTCTTACATTGCCGAATGGATTGGGACGCCTCTCTTTCACATATTGGACGCGGTGGGCACTTTGCCCCAAGCCCGATACGTTATCTACCGTTCCATACAACCCGATGTGTGGGAAAGCATCGACATGGCCGATGCGTTGCACCCTCAAACTCTGATAGCCCACGGCATGAATGGCGATGAGCTGCCCGTCAAATTCGGCGGACCTCTCCGGCTGCGTGTTCCGCGGCAACTCGGCTACAAGAGCGTCAAATACATCAACCGCCTCACGATCGCCGATGACCTGAAACGGTTCGGCAAGGGCTTGGGCTCGTCGTCTCCGGAAGCCGGCTACGCCTGGTACGCCGGAATTTAGGGAGCGGCCGCAGTGGTACTCCAGGTCCGGCGGCATCCGCGCTTTGCTAAAATGAGTGTTCACAGTATCAATTTCGGTTTAGATTCTATCCAGGAATAGAACCCCTTATAAATGCCTTTGGGAGTCGCTGGTTTTTTTCCGGACAGCACCCTCCAGCTTGGTTCGATAGCCGCTTTTGCGGTATTGACCACGGTTGGACTCACGGTATGGCTGCGACGCAAGCACCCAACCGAAGACGAACTCGAGCGGAGCCGCCGCCTCAGTGTGAGCCGGCAAGGCCGCATGGCGGATGGCATCGTTATCGAGATCAACGATCACGTCATCGAATACAGTTACATGGTCCGCGGCATCGAATACAATGCCTCGCAGGACTTGCGCCCCCTGGAGCGATTGCTGCCGGGCGAAGAGCACCGGTTGATTGGCGCCGTCAACCTTAAGTATCTGAAGGACAACCCCGCCAACTCGATTGTTCTGAGCGAAGAGTGGAGCGGCCTGCGGGTGGTTTCGCGCGCCAGGGAACACGCCGAAAGCTGAGGCGTTCCCGATCAGCCTGACGCGGCGCGCTGGATGCGGTCGCGAATCGCCTGCCAGGCAGGCTCATCGGGCGGTTCGGCCAACCCGATCCAATCCCAGCCCTCGGCATCCGCCTCGTGCAACGCTGCGTAGAGACGATGGGCATAGGCGGCGGGCTCCTCCGGCATATCGAGCACGCGTCCCCGTCCGGCAGGCAAAGCTTGCCCCGGCTTCAACAGCAACAGCGGGGTGTTCGGCGCATAATGCCGGGCGTGTAAACCGGGCGAGCGAAAGGCCCCTGCGCTTTCCAGGTGACCGGCCGAGCCCCACGCCATATCGGTTGCCGCTTCCAGTTCAACCAGACCGATCATGCCCGGCCGCAACACCATCGGCTGCGGGCCGGTAAGCATGACTACAGTGGACTCGATACCCACATCTGTAGGCCCGCCATCCAGTACCAGATCGACGTGGCCACCCAGGCTCGCGCGAACGTGCTCCGCGCTGGTGGGCGAGATTTGCGTGAACCGGTTTGCACTGGGCGCGGCAATCGGCACCCGCGCACGCGTGAGCAGCGCCATCGCCACGGCGTGGGCGGGCATCCGAACCCCGACGGTATCCAGACGCGCCGTCACGTTGTCAGGAATGTTTTTCGATTTCCGCAGCACCAGCGTCAAAGGGCCAGGCCAGAACTTCCGGGCGAGCCTCTCCGCCAAAGCCGGCCACTCGGCTGTGATTTCCCGCGCGGCTTCAGCCGACGCAACGTGGACAATCAATGGACTCGCCGCGGGCCGTCCCTTCACTTCGTAGATGCGATGGACGGCTGCCGAATCCAGCGCGTTCGCGCCCAACCCATACACCGTCTCCGTGGGGAACGCGACCAGCCTCCCGGCCCGGATCAACCGCGCCGCTTCAGCCAGTTCGTCCTCGGCGGGAAACATAACTTAGTCCGGTAAGTCGTCTTTGGCGTCGCCTGCCAGCTTGCCAGTCTTACGCCACACGAGGAAGGCATGGTTGAGTGCATCGATGTCGCCGTCGAGCACTCGATCCACATCGCCGATCGACAACCGCGTCCGAAGGTCCTTCACCATGCGATAAGGCGCCAGCACATAACTGCGGATCTGGCTCCCGAAGTTAATCCCCAACTTCGTATCCTCCAAAACGCGGTCCGCCGCTCGCTTCTTGTCCATCTCATATTCATACAGCTTGGCCCGCATCTGCTTCATAGCACTGGCGCGATTCTTATGCTGAGACCGCTCATTCTGGCACTGCACCACCAGGCCCGTGGGTAGGTGAGTGAAGCGAACGGCGGACTCCGTTCGGTTCACATGCTGGCCGCCGGCGCCGCTGGCGCGGAATACGTCGATCTTCAGATCGTCGGGCTTGATGTCGATGACGATGTCGTCGTCAATCTGAGGGTAAACGAACACGGAGGCGAATGAGGTGTGGCGGCGCGCGTTCGAGTCGAACGGCGAGATGCGGACCAGCCGGTGGACCCCCGCTTCCGATTGCAGCCTCCCATAAATGTTGTCGCCACCGTTGATCTCAAATGTGACGGACTTGATGCCCGCGCCTTCACCGTCCAGCCGGTCAGTGATCTCAACTTTAAATCCGTGACGCTCCGCCCAGCGCAGATACATGCGTTCCAGCATCTCGGCCCAATCCTGACTCTCGGTTCCGCCCGCCCCGGGGTGAATAGTGACGATGGCGTCGCGGAAGTCATTCTCGCCTGAGAGCAGCATGCTCGTTTCAATGTCGTCGAGGCGCTTCGCCAGGGCCTTCATCTCGCGGTCGAGATCGTCGACAACGGCCTCTCCCTCCCGGGCGAGTTCAAACAGGGTATCGATGTCGGAGGTGGTGGCCGCGATCGACCTTTCGTCAGCAATCCCGTTCTCCAGGCGCTTACGCTCCTGCATTACTTTCTGGCTGTGTTCGGGCTTGTCCCAGAAATGGGGCGCCGAAAGTTCGGTTTCTAATCCGTCGAGGCGCGCCTGCTTGCCGGGGGCGTCAAAGATAGCTCCGAACAGCGTCAGCCTGCTGTCGGAGCGCAACATACTCTCTTTCCAACTCTTCGAAGGTCATCTGAATTCAGTGTAGCGGGTGCGGATCTCCGGACCAGGACGCCGAAATCTCCAGCCGGGCTCTCATCAGTTTCGGAGGCCCCTGCTGAACCGCGCGTGGAGCAAGCGGACCACGGCTTGTCCTAATTTTCCTTCGCAAATAGGCCGGCGCCGTGTCGATGGCCGTCCTGCACGACGGTTCCGCTGGGTCACGGTCCGCTTGCCTCACGCGCGGTTCAGAAGGACCGGCCGGGCTTGAACAGACTCGGGATTTTTAAGGGAGCAGCCCTTGCTTACATCCCTTGGCTACATTTCGAATTTCCATGTGCACAAAATGCCACTCGAGCGGCATAACGCGGCAGCGGCTCCGCCCACCATGGAGAATCAGAACCACTTTCGACGTCGCACGACTTCCGATAGGGCCTGGAGCGAAAAAGAACTGGCGTTGTCAGGAGGCAGAGTCTTGAAAACCGGAAAAAGATCTTCAATCGCCATAACGAGGCGGGGATCTCGCCACCCGCGTTGCCCTTCCTCCTGAATTATTTCAAGGGCTTTCTCCGGCAAAAAGGCGGACTTGTACGGACGCTGAGTGGTAAGCGCATCGTAAATGTCCGCAATTTGGGTGATCCGAGCCAGCAGGGGAATCGTCTCACCGCGAAGACCGTCCGGATAACCTGTTCCATCCCAACGTTCATGGTGACTGCGAATGATGGGCAGAATGCCGCTCAGGCTGGGCAGGTCGCGGCAGATCCTCTCCCCGATCGCCGGATGCTTCTGCATGATACGCCATTCCCGGTCATCGAGCGGACCCCGTTTGAGCAGGATCGAAGACGGAATTCCGATTTTGCCAATGTCATGAAGATACGCGCCCCGGCGCAGGGAGAGCATGTCCGCCCTATTGAGGCCCAACTCCACACCGAGCAGCGAAGCCATTAGCGCGAGCCGATGACCGTGGCTCTCCAATTCATCCCCGTCGGCAACCATCTGAATCAGCTTGCGGGTCAGCCCATCGATGAGCCGGTCCTCTTCCCACTCGACTTCACCTCGAAGAGCGTTCGCTAGGAGGTTCGGAGGAGCATTCTCCTGAAGATCATCCTTAGGCATAGCGCCCTCACGAAGAACATCCTCCTGAAGAACATCCTCACGAAGAGCATCCTCACGAAGAGCATCCTCACGAAGAGCATCCTCACGAAGAGCATCAAGTGCATTGAGGTTCCGCGGCGCCAGTTCTGCGGCGAGGGGCACGGCTCTTTGGAAACCGGAGACCGTTTCCTGCCGGGCAGCCAGAATGACGCACCCGCCCCCACCCGAAGCGGGCACGACGTTTCGGTGCAAAGAATAACCCACGGTGTTCTATCGGCGATACTTGGATTCCTCTTTAGTTGTTCCGCTTTCTACACCGTGGGGGGTGGGTGCTTTTAAAGGCTGATCCGCCGGCGGATGACGTACATCTCCAGGTCTAAGACGGTTGTAGGGTAAAGCGCTCGAAGCTACGGTCCGCTGCCGTACGCCCCGTCCGCCCACCACGCGGTCTACTTGCTGTGACCGAAGCTATAACCAATAACCGCGCCGTACTCAGGGACCCAGTTTTGGCCGAACTGATAGAAGTCATTCACCCAGTGAACGTCCACCTGTGGCCGTATGTAGAGGCCGCCTATTGTGTAAAGACGCACACCCACGCCAAAATGCGCCTGAAAGTGATGTGAGCTTTCCACATATTGATTAGAAGTAGAGCAGCCAACAAACTGGTCGCAGTAAGTGCTTGGGTAGTAATAGTTAAGGTTCACGCCACCCAGGCCGGCCTGGATCTCAGGCACAACATGGTGAGAATGGCTCGCCGGAGTCCAAATTCCATTGAAATCGTAGAAAACGGGCCGGTAGTTCAGTCCGGCGTATGCTCCCTGGGCGAGCCTGAAGCTGGATTCCGCCCCAATCCCGAAATGTCGTGTGATCAGGACGTCGGCGCCAACGGTTCCAAAGAGCCCGCCCAGCCGCGACCCACCGTAAATGTTTCCATCGCCGAATGTGTCCGAGGACAGATTCGCGGGGTTGGCCATCGCTGTTCCCAGCCCAACATAGGCGTCGACGCTCTGTCCCTGGGCGAGACCGGCCAAGGATACCAAAAGGAATCCAGAGAGGATAATCGAATAAATTGTTTTCACCTGAGTGTTCTCCTTGTTAACGACTAAATTTACTGAGGGTGCTACGCTGGCACCGCCATAGCCGAGAGGAGAGACCTCCGCTCAAAAACCGCCGCCGGCGCATCGCCGGGCACGGACCCTCGAGAAGCTTACTCTCCCTCGCTATTCATCAGACGGGCAGCGGCGCGGTTTTGGTTTCATGCGCAACGCGAACGTAGAACGCTTTTAATCCATGGCAAAATAACGAGGCAGTTAAAGAAATGCAAAACACGGCCGCCGGATCGGCCTTTCTTGTTACTGGATCAGGTCATGGCGCGTCTAACTGGGACGCGTGACTATAAGCTGGCCCGCGGTGCTCATCGGCGATCGAGGTCGCGCGGTCCTGCCGCGCCTGGGCAGACCAGCCGGCCTGCCGAACCAACGAAAGAAAATGCGATCCACGGAAGGCGCGGTGAGACACGTGTTCCGGGTGATTGTTTTGGTTCCTAACTAATGGCGGGCGAATGCGGGGTCGGGAACGCGGCCTCGAACATGGCCCCAATTGAGCAACTCACAATCTGGGTCAAAGGTCGAAGGAGGTCGAAGGCAGCAGGTCGAGGAGGTTGAAGCGGTCGAAGGGGAACGCAGGGTCTGTATTTCGCGGGCTTGCTCTGGTTGCTCTTGGCGAACCTGTTGATTTCTTTATCAGTCAGCCGTTTCGTCGCCTTCTTCGGTCGCCAGAAAGCGCGCCAAGCGGTGCAGGAGATCGATGGCCGTCTCGCGATCGATGTCGCGAACGTCCCCCTTGGCCTGGTCGGTCCAGACAATCTTCTTAGCCATCTTGAGATGCTTTATTGGCTGGAACGGCGTGGCGCGGACGGACCTGGCGGAGCGCTTCCACAAGTTGGCTCCGATCGCCAAAGGTTCACGTCAGGCTGTCCCTTCGGCCAATGGAAGGCCACCAGCCATCGGCCTGGGATCGCCAATCTCCTGATTGGCCCTCGCGGCGCAGCGCGCCGCCCTGGAATCTCGACATTTCAAGCACCGACTCATCCCATGTCTACGCGGGCCCTGGTGGCTCAGACTTTAGCCGGAGTCTGCGTCACGCCACCCGGCTGCGCCCCTGCCCTGCATACCCCGCATAAGAAGTGCTGGTAAGCCTCCACGCTCGCCGCCCCGGCATTGTATTCGTCCACGATCCTCCGGAACGCTTCCAGAAAGTATCGGCCCGCCGGTTTGCAGCCCGCCACAGGCGTCAACCTCCCTAACCCGCTCCCAGGAAAGCCTGTCCGCATGTACAATTGAGAGACGTGGAGATTTGCCAGTTCAAGTTCCCTGCGAAAAAATGACCAGCCTTCAATCTGCATTCCGAGTCTCAGTCATTGCGGGCATCCTCAGTCTGCTGTCTACGGCTGGGGCCGTTCCATGCAAAGGGCAAACCAGTCAGACGGGGCCGCCCACCACCGAGCCCTTGCAGAAGAACGATGGGAAATTGCCGGAAAAGCCACCGGTTAGTCCCGGTGGGTCGTCTGTCGATACCCACACATTCAAGGTCGGGCCGGAGGATATCCTCAACATCGTGGTTTGGAAAGAGCCGCAGTTCTCGGGCAACTTTACAGTCCACACCGATGGCAAGTTCACTATGCCGCTGGTGGGCGATATCCAGGCTGGGGGTCTCACGGCGGTTGAAATTGAGCCGCTGGTCACCCAGGTTCTTTCGAAATTGATTGTGAAGCCGCTTGTCACGGTGACCGTGGCGGCCGTTTACAGCCGCAAGTACTACCTCGACGGAGAAATTAACCGTCCAGGAGAATATGCGCTGCAAGGACCGACAACTGTACTGGACGCAATCAGCAAAGCCGGAGGTCTCCGCGACTTCGCGAACCCAAAAAAAATCTATATCCTCCGCGGCGAAAAAAAGATCCCCTTCAATTGGAAAGATGTCATTCATGGAAAGAATATGGAACAAAACATTCAGATTGAAGCCGGCGATCACATCTATTTCCCCTAAGGCGCATACTCATGCTTGAACGATACTCAATCCCGCGGCGGGCGCTCGATTTCGAAGATTACCTCGATGTTCTGCGAAGGAATGTGCTGTGGGTGGTGGGCCCGGCATTTCTGGGCTTGGTGGTCACAACGGTAGCGGCGTTCCTGATGAAGGACGCCTTTGTTTCCACCGCCCTCTTGCGCGTCGTACCCCCGCAGATACCCGAGACGATGATCAAGATCGTCAACGTCACGCCGCTGGTGGACCGCATCAACGCGATGGCGGAACGAATTGAGAGCCGCAACACGCTGGCCCAAATCATCGCCACCAACGGTCTTTATAAGGACGATCTGAAGCGTGAGCCTTTGGCCGACGTCATTTCCGACATGCAGCACGCGATTCACATTACTGCTTCCGGGTCGATTACGAGCTCGGGCCGGACGGCGCCCGCCTTTCAGTTGACCTTTACGTATAAGGACCGCCACCTGGCCCAACAGGTCTGCGCCGAGCTTACCAATCGGTTTATCAATTTGAACCTCGAAGAAAAAGGGGATATTGAGAACAACGTCACGGCCGTGATGAAGGATGAGTTTGATGCGGCTAAAAAGAATCTGGATCAGTTGGAACAGAAGGTGACCGATTTCCGCATTCGCAACAATGGGCGGCTGCCCGATCAGATGCCCGAAAATGTTCAGCAGATGAATGGCCTGGAGGCGCGGATTACGGCAATCAATTCCTCGCAAAGCCGCGTTTCGCAGGAGAAGATGATCCTGGACTCTCAGCTCTCGATCGCCAAGGACCGTCTGGCGGCGATTCGGGAGGTCACCCCGGAGACGGTAATCCGCAGCGAGAAGATCGAGAATCTAGACCGGCAGATCAACACGCTCGAAACCAATATCGCGGTGATGAAGGAACACTGGACCGACAGCTACCCCGATCTTGAAGCCGCGCGGGCTGAACTTAGCCAGTTGCGCCATCAGCGTGAAGACGCTCTGAAACAGGATAAAGTGCGTCCGGTTGAAACGCGCGCCGCCGGGCCAAGCAAAGAGAAGATGGAGGCAATCGCCGATGTGGAGCGGCTTCAAGCGGCTTTGCGCGCGAAGGATGCCGAGGCACAGAGTCTGAGCAAGGAAGCGGGACAAGCCGAATCCGAAATGCGAAGCTACCAGGCCCGCATCGAAGGGCTCCCCGTGGGGGAACGGGAGTACGCCGAGATCACTCGTGACCGGGATTTGGCGAGGGATCGTTATCAGGATCTTCAGTCAAAGTTGAGCGCTTCTCAGATGAGTACCCGCGCCGAGGGGCGCAAGCTGGGTGAAACGCTGGAAGTGATTGACCAAGCCTCGCTTCCTGAGACTCCCACCGAACCCAAGCGCCAGTTCATCATTCCGGCCGGGCTGGGCGCGGGGATCGCCCTGGGCGTTGTTCTGGTGGCCATCCGCGAGATTAAGGACACATCCCTGAAGAACCTAAAGGATGCCCGGATGTACACGCAACTGTCGATTCTGGGCAGCGTTCCTTTACTTGAAAACGACCTGGTCGTGCAACGCCGGAAGCAAATGATGTGGGTGGGATGGGCTACCGCCACATTGCTGGGCATTGCGGTGATGGGCGTTTCGGTGGCCCACTATTATCTGAGTAAAGCCTAGGAATTTATGAGCCGAGTCCATGACGCATTGCGGCGAGCCGCCCAGGAACCAACACCGGATGCGGAGACGCCCGTCCAAGCTTCACGCCGCCGTCCCGCCCTGCCCCTCAGCGCGGAGGTCATTCTTCCCGAGGATTTCCACGTTGATTCCCCGGCCGGGGATGGCCTCTTCGACATGGAGGCGATCCTCCAGGATGTTGTCGAATTTCCCTATAACCCTCTGCCCGAAGCGCTCTTGGTGAGTTCAATCAAGCCCAGAGAAGCGCCGGGTGAAGAGTTTCGAACGCTGAGAACCCGCCTCAATCATTTGCAGACCCTGCAGCCGATGCACACGCTGGTGGTGACCAGTGCTTCGCCGGCCGAGGGAAAGTCATTTACGGCTACTAACCTCGCGCTGACGCAGGCGCAATTAACCGGTAAGCGGGTGATCCTCTGCGACTTCGACTTCCGGCGTCCCACCACCGATAAGACCTTCCAGCTTCCCCCCTCGCCGGGCATCACCGACTTCCTGCAAGGCAAGGCGACGCTCTCCTCGGTCATCCGGAAGATCGCCGATACCAACCTCTATTTGATGACGGCGGGCGAATCGGTTTCCAATCCGCTTGAACTGCTGAACCTCGCCGAGTGCAGGCAGTTGATCGATTCGCTACGATCTTCCTTCGATTGGGTGATTCTGGATAGCCCGCCCCTGCTGTTCGCCGCCGACGGCAATCTGCTGGCGACCATGTGCGACGGAACCATCCTGGTGGTCCGCATTGGCTCGACGACGTTCGATGCCGTCACTCGGGCATTGCAATCGCTCTGCGAGAATAACGTGCTCGGCATCGTCGTAAACGGAGCGCGCCGCGGTGAACTCTACAGCAAGTACACCTACTATCACGATTACTATGGCCCGACGTACGGCAAGACGGACCTGGATGCCGGAGAGGCCGAGGTGTAGCTCTCAGCATGAGAAGCCCAGGTGTTCGAAAACCGGGCTCCTCCCGCCCGCTTTGAGTCCGTTAGATTCCTTTCAAGTGCGGTCACCACTGTTTGTCAATTGAGCGTTTCGCTACACTAGGTGCTTTGAGCTAAGGCTCGCCAATGGAGACCCGTGTCTTGTCTGCAATTGAAACCAGACGATGGTGGACCACGTCAGGGGATTTTCGTGCAGGATGGAAAGGACCGACCGTTAGATGATCTGTTCCAGGCTCTGCCGCCTGCTATCGCAACGCTTGTGCGCCGTGGCCTTTTGTGGCGTCATTTCAATCGGTTTCAACTCGTCGTTGGCGTCCGGTTTCCCGGTTCAATTGGCTGACTCCGCGGTTGCGGACGCGTCTCCTCAGACTCCTCCGCAGAATCCGCCTCCGAAGCCGCAGCAGCCCGCTCCCGCAAACCCATTTGAAACTGTTCCGCAAGGGCAGGAAGCCCCTAAGCCCCAGAATCCGCCGCAGGGGGTAGAAGAAGCCAAGACGGCGGCGATCGGCGAGAACGTAGTGGAGGAGGTGCAGTTTCGCGGGCAGAAGCGCGTTCCTCAAGACACGCTTCGGGCATTGATCTACACGAAGAAGGGCGACCCGTTCGACGAGGAGTCGTTGCACCGCGACTTCATGGCCCTGTGGAACACCGGCCGGTTCGACGATCTGCGCCTCGAAAGGGAACGCGGGCCGCTGGGCGGCATTATCATCCGGTTTGTTGTGGTTGAACGCCGCGTGGTGCGCAGCATTGACTACGAGGGCAACAAAAGCATCAGCAAGTCGGAAATCCTCGACCGCTTCAAGGAACGCAAAGTCAGTCTGACGCCGGAGTCGCAATTCGACATGGGCAAAGTCCAGCGGGCGAAGAATGTACTGTTGGAATACGAAGCGGAGCGTGGACGCCAGTATGCCACGGTCACGCCCGACATCAGGCAGGTGCCCCCGTCTTCGGTGGAAATCATCTTCAAAATTGACGAAGGTCCCAAGGTGAAAGTGGGTAAGATCATCATCCAGGGCAATAAGGCATTCAGCAGCCGCGCCGTTATCCGCGCCATGAAAAACCTGAAGCCGATCGGCATCCCCCACTCATTGCTGTTCGAGGATCTGTTTGCCCGCACCTATGACTCGACGAAACTGGAAGAGGATGCCGAGCGCATTCGCCAGGAGTATCAAAAAGCCGGCTACTTCAAGGCCCACGTCGTGAGCCACAGCGAAACGATTCATGATGTGGGCGGCACTGGTTGGCGCGTCCCCATCCTGAAGACCAACAAAATCGGCAAACAGGCCGACATCACCATGGTGGTGGATGAAGATCAACGCTATTACCTGGGCAAGTTCACGTTCAACGGGATGAAGTTATTCCGTACGCCGGACCTGATCGCCCGCAGCGTGTTCGGTATGACTTCCGGCGACGTTTTCTCCACTGAGAAACTTCAGAAGGGCTTGGAGAACCTCCGCAAGCTCTACGGCAATTTCGGTTACATCGACTTTGTCCCCGAACCCGATCCCGAGCCCGTGCCAGGCACGAACAAGGTCGACCTTACCATCAACGTGGATGAGGGCAAACAGTTCTTTGTGCGCCGGATCGATTTCCAGGGCAATACCACGACCCGCGACAAAGTCATCCGCCGCGAGTTGCTGATCGATGAAGGCGATCTCTTCAGCAACCAGTTGTGGGAAACCAGCATTCTGCGCCTCAATCAGCTCGGCTACTTCGAGGCCCTGAAGCCCGAAGACGCGGCCGATATAAAGAAGGACACCAAGACTAATACGGTGGACCTCACCCTGAAACTGAGGGAGCGCGGCAGAAACTCTATTCAGTTGAACGGCGGCGTGTCCGGCATCGCCGGCAGCTTCATCGGCGCTTCTTACTCCACGAACAACTTCCTGGGCCTCGGCGAGACATTGAGTTTAAACAGCCAGATCGGCACTCGCCAGAAGAGCGTCACGTTAGGCTTTACCGAGCCCTATCTTTTCGACAAGCCCTATCAAGCCGGCTTCACCATCTTCGTGCAGCACTACAACTACGACCAAGCGCGTGAAGCCTCCATTCTGGCCGGCAGCAACCTGATCTCGTACTATGACTCGCTTGGCACAAACAATCTGCTCAACTATTCTTCGAACGGTTACGGCTTTACGGCTTTCGTTTCACACCAACTGCGCCGCAGCTTTGCCCGCATCGGTATTACCTATGGATGGGATACCCAGAACCTGAAGCCGCTGACGACGGCTGCAACCAATTACTTCACGTACCTGGATTACCAGGGCGTCAATGGGCCGAACTCATTGAACGGGATTCGGACCAGCAAGATCATCCCTTCGTTTTCCTACAACACGGTGGATCATCCCATTACCCCGAGCCGGGGCAAACGCCTGAATGTTTCCATCTCTGTCGCGGGTTTGGGAGGTAATGTGGCAACCCTTGAACCGATCGTCGATGCCGCTTACTTCCACAAAGGGCTTCGGAAGGGGGACGTGATCGGTATGCACCTTTCGGGCAAATTTATCACCGGCTACAACGGCAAGGTTGCTCCGCCGTATAGCCGTTTCTACATGGGCGGCGAAAACGATATCCGCGGCTTCGACACCTGGTCCATCAGCCCGATCGCCTATATTCCAACAACCACTTCACAGGCCGTGTATAACAATGACGGCTCGCCGCGCAACTTTCAGATCATCTCGGGCGGCGTGCTGACTACGGTCGCCGTTACACAGACAGTGCCTATCTATCAGCCCATCCTCCCGGGCGGCGATACAGAGGGAGTGTACAATTTTGAGTACCGGATCCCGATCTTCGGTCCCGTGCATCTTGCGCCGTTCTTCGACGTTGGAATCGACAGATTATCGCGGCCCGGGCAGTTGGGCCTGAATGCCGACCGGGTCAGCGAGCTGAACGCGTTGTTCCCCCAGGCGAATTTCGATGCCAGGGCGGTTATTTTTGCCCCCAGCCAGCAATTCAGGGCGTCAACCGGACTGGAACTGCAAGTAATGATGCCGGTGGTCAACGCCCCATTTCGCGTCTACTGGGCGTATAATCCTAGTAGTTTGAGTACGAACCTGGTGACACCGCAGGCAGTGGACCCCACGTACTTCCCGAACTCGACAACCTATCAGGCTTATTTGTCGAGTTATCCTTTGGTCACTCCCTACAGCGAGAAGCATTCGATGTTTCGCTTCTCGATCGGCCGCACCTTTTAGCGGCGGCTGAAGGAGCCAAAGGCGGAGAGAAACAATCATCTGACTTTAGGAAGGAATTTGTGAGTAATGGTTAAGAGAAGTTTGTTGACGGCGGCAATCGCCGTCCTGGGTGTCGCCGGCGCGTTGACGGCACAGACGCCCGGCAAGGTTGGCGTGATCAGCGTCCAAGGCGCCATTGTGGGCACGAAAGACGGGCAGAAGGCGGCCAGTGAACTGGAGGTCAAGTTCGCTCCGAAGCGCAAGGATATTGAAGGACGTCAGAATGAGGTCAATCAACTGGAAGAGCAGATGCGGAAGAGCGGCAACCTGCTGTCCGAGGAGAAGCGCGCGCAGTTGGCGCGTGACATCGACGAAAAAAAGAAGCGCCTGAATCGCGATATGCAAGATGCCCAGGAGGAGTTTGAGGGAGAGCAGCAGCGGCTTCTGCAGGGCCTCGGCCAGCGTATAATGGCCGTGATTGAGAAGTATGCCAAGGACAACAGCTACACAATGGTGCTGGACGTCAGCAATCCTCAAACGCCGGTGCTGTATGCAAGCAGCGCAATCGATATCACGCAAGACGTGATTTCGCTTTATGACAAGAGTTCAGCCAGCGGCGCGCCCAGTACGCAGCCCGGTGCGCCGGCTCCAGTGAAGCCTACCGCCGCCGTTAAGCCGGCGCCGGGGGCTCCGAAGTAGAGTGAAACGATCCTGAAAGAATGCCCGGGGAGCATCCGGGCGTTCGCTATGGCGGATACTCTTGTGGCCGCTCCATGCTGAATTCAAAGCGAATCGTAGTTGTCTTGCCGGCGTACAACGCAGCCCGGACAATCGAAGCCACCGTCGCTGAGCTGCCGGAGTGCATTGACGAATCGATTCTGGTGGACGATTGCAGCAGCGATGACACGGTAGCCCTGGCTCGGCGCTTGGGCTTGACCGTGATTCAACATGAGCGAAACCGCGGGTATGGCGGAAACCAGAAAACGTGCTATGCGGCGGCTCTGGAGCGCGACGCCGATGTTGTCATCATGATTCACCCGGATTATCAGTACTCGCCGCTGCTCGCCACCGCCATGGCGAGCATGGTCGCCTACGGCATGTACGATCTGGCCCTGGGCTCGCGTATTCTGGGCGGGCAGGCCATGCGCGGCGGGATGCCGGTTTACAAGTACATTTCGAATCGTTTTTTGACCATGTTTGAGAATCTGATGCTCGGCGCGCACCTCTCCGAATATCACACCGGCTATCGAGCTTACAGCGGAGACCTCCTGCGAACTCTGCCGCTGGAAGAGAACTCGGAGGATTTCGTTTTCGATAATCAGCTTCTTGCGCAGGCCATAGTGCTCGGGGCCCGCATCGGCGAGGTGTCCTGTCCGTCCCGCTATTTCCCTGAAGCCTCGTCCATCGGCTTAAGGCGCAGCGTCAGCTATGGATTGGGCGTCGTCAAAACCTCATTTGAAGGCCGCTTGGCCAAGATGGGCATTTCCCGCTCGCCCCTTTTCCGGTTTCGCGAGGGCGGACTGAAGGCTCTCCGCGCTTCCGCCTAGGGAACCGCCTGAAGTAAGGCGAGACGCCCGCCGAAACAGGCGTCTCGCCAACGCGACGGGACCGCGCGCCCGTTTTAAGGCGCCGCCGAGATACGCATCTCCGAGGTGCTGACCTGCCCCGAAGACGAGTTCCTGCGATCGACGACGTAGTAGAGCACTCGGCCGGGAATTGACGGGACGGTGATTGTGCACCCGCTCGAACAACTCGCCCACGCCGCTCCCTCGCTGACAAATGCGAACGGCGATACGGCGCTGCTTGTCATGCAGGCGTCCGCCCGCTGCGTGCAGTAGAAGTTTGACGGGTTGCCGCCATCTTCGACGTAGCCGAACCGGACGCGCGCTTGATCGTAGGCGGCGCTCGGCCCAAGATTCACGCTGACGGGGACGAAGTTATTGGAAGAAACAGGCTGTCCCGAAGGAAACGGCGGCAGCTTTGCCATGAATATATCTGAGCGGTATCCATTACACCAGTTGCAGCTAAACAGCGTCCATTGTCCCGCAGGTTCCATGGTTGCGGCAGAGAAGCTGAATTCGATTCCCGGCCCCATGAACCCGGTGCTGATTTTCCGGAAGTTCTGCCCGTTTGGATCGGGACGGTCCACGGCGCCTTGCACGATCGACGCGCCGTGATACTGCAAGTTGACGGCACAGGGATCGTTTTCATCGAACCAGTTCGTATAACAAAGCCCCAGGCTGTAGTTCGTTTGACCTCCCGCTTGAGGCACTGACATGTAAACGTCGCCGGAGGCGGAGCCGGATCGGCATTCACCGGCAGTGTAGGCATAGCAAAACTGCCACGGCGTACTGTCGGTGATGACGTTGCCCGTGGCCGGCGAAGACACGTCCTGAAGAAGGGTGTGGCCCGCGTAGGCGGTCACCGGCATCGCCTTGTATGGCGCCGTGCTGCCGTTAAACTTCCAAACCGTCGTCGTGCCGGTTACCTGAGTTCCCCGCGAAAAGTTCGAACCGGCCGCGTTACCGGAATCCTGCGATGTACCACTACCCGGATTCATCGCGTGCAGATCCACCACCCATCGGGCATTGAGGGGGTCCGAATCGGAGAACTGAAGTTGAGACGGATAAGACTGCCAAGGATACTCCGGGGAAGAACCGGCAAACGGAACGTTTGACGGCACCGTATAGGTGGAGTTCTCCAAAAACGGATTGTTAGGACTCATGATCGGGCTCTGGTACCAGACCGTATAAGGATCGTAGGCATCGCTCGATGAAACGGCGGTCCCGTAAGCCGCCGATCCGCTGAAACCGAATGCTGTGTGGCCTCCGCCGACATAGTTGTAAGACCACCCCGCGCCCAGGTTCGTGGTGTTGACAAAGTTGAATGCATCGCACAACGGATACGTATAGCCAGACCAGCCGGACGGCCAGGGCTGTGGCGAATAAGTGCCGGGCTGAACGCAATAGTTGCTTTCGGAAGTCGGGAACCGCGAGGCGACGAATTGATAGTTGGCGCCGCCAAGGGGCGTAACGCTGACAATCTGCCAGTCTTCCCACTCCCCAAAAGTGTTCAATTGACCCCAATAGTTGAACAAATCTCCGGGCTGAAGCGGAGAGGGCTCTCCCCAGACGGGATTACCTGCAATATCGTTCGGACCATGATCGCAGGGATAGTCCCGCGCTTCCGGCGAAATTGAGCCGCTCTGAATGCTGACATTGGCGCCGGAGAGTAGCGCGGTCGATACTCCATTCACCGATCTCTGCACTGTAAGAGATGTGCCGCTCACCCCGCTTACATAAACCAGCTCCAGGCCAGGGTATGTCGTGCTGTTGGCGGTCGTAATGTAAAGATAGCTACCCGTCGAGATGCCGGACGCAGAGGCCACGGAGAGAGTGGTGGCCGCGGCGGTGGCGGCGCCCGTCAGCGTAGTGCCGCCGGACGACTGCCACCAGGGCGCGGCGCTGCAGGCCATCTGGCTTTGAAATGTAATGCAGTTATTCCCCACCGCGCCTTGGTGCACAAGGTTGCTGGCTATGCCCGTTGGGCATGCCCCGAGAATTGAGCTATCGGTTGGAAGGGACGTATCGGATGAAAACGAACCGGACTTCAAAACAGCGTAAGGGGTGAATCGGAACGGCCCGCGGCCGTAACTGTTCGGCGAAGGATTGCCGTTGCTTTCATTGCCCGTCGGATTCTGGTTATTGATGCCGAACGTGTTCTGCGGGGTTCCAATGTTAGTCGTATGGTTGACCCCCCATCGCTGCGGGAACGTTCCATTCAGGGATGCGCTTGAGAACTGCAATGCTCCGGTGGCAAGATCGAGAACCCACAGGCCCGTGGCCGTATTCTGTCCGCCGGGGTTGCTGCCGACAAACACCTTGCCCCACCGGATAGAGGGAATTTGAATACCCGTTCCGGCGTCCGATTGCATGCTCGGTTTCCAGGTGGGGGAGCCGGTCACAACCCTGTAGTCGACGTCCGTGTTGGCGGAGACCAGGAAGTTGCTGTTGTTGTAAGTCATGCACGAGTTTGACCACTGGGGCCCCTGGAACCAGTACTGCGTGGTATCCTGCCCCGGTTTCCAACTGCTCGGCGGATATAGCGAGTGCGCGTAAGCCTGGTAGTTGCAGCCGCTGGTTGTGTTGCTATAGGCTGCCGTCACCACGACATTCGGCGCCTGATTCACATACGTTCCCACCGTCCGGGCGTAATTGCTGTACCGGTACCCGATGTAGAACTGATTCGGGTTCGAGGGGTTAAATGAGCCGGCCGACCAGAATCCATTCCCCGTGCCATTGGCCATCAAATCCATGGAAGTCGGCGCGGTCGAGTGAGTGTCGATGTAGACAGGGGAAAGGTACCGCGTTTCGCCGGTAGACGGGATGAGAAGATACAGAACCGGGTTCCCGGCGACAAACGGAGTGCAAAACTCCCCCGATACCGGAGCGATTGGCGTCACGCCGTCAGCCGCGTAGGAAACTGTCACCGAGGTCAGGGAGCAAAGGTCGCTATCGCCCCCGTTGGGCCCGATCAGCGCCGCCGACTGAGTGTAAGCGGAGGACACGCTGACTTTGACCGTGCCTGTGCCCGTGGTCTTCCTGACGATGGCGCCTGAGGTCAGAGAATAGTAGCTCCCGCTGATCGGCGATGGCAGCGTTTGGACGATAAGGAGCGTGTTCCCGTTCGTCACTGAAGAAATTGTGCAGACGTTGTTCGCGCAGGTGGGCGACGAGCCTTGTAAGAAAATCTTTCCGCCGCTCTTCCAGTTCAGGTTGAACTCGCCCAGGTACGTTGTGTTAGTGACCGTGCTGCCGGTTGCCGAAAAAGTGCCTGAGTAGACACTGATATCGTTTCGCCTTGCCGTGGTTCCCCAGCCCTGCCAGGCGCCTCCATCGGGAAAGACGGAAGATGCCGGATAGACGGCGGACGCGGTACTCGATGAAGCGGGGGCCGATGCCGGCAGCACTACCGTGTAATAAGGCGTGTTGCAGGTATTTCCCGAGTCATAAAAGCTCAGGCAAAACTCCACCGTTCGATTTGCGGCCGAGCTATCCGTAGCCGTTCCAAAAAACGACAACTGGACGTTATCGAGCGAGTTCACCAGTCCGCCCGCGTTCTCTGGAGAAAACCCAAAGAACCCTTCCGGCATGCCGCTGGAGCCCCAAGCGACAAAGATTGGATCGCTGTTTGCGCCAGAGTATGTGGCGTAAACCGTCTGGGAAGGAGCGGATCCATTGCCGGTGATGTTTTGCGGACTAGTCCAGGCGCCGTTGAAGTCAGTGTAGTAACTGAATACGCCCTCTGAATCGTAGCCGGCGCCGTTGGCGCGTCCGTAGACCTCGCCAGGGCCCGTCATGCGCTTAATCTGAATCCCGGTCGTTGGATCGATATACCCAACCGTCTTGTCAGCCCAGTTGATGGTGGGCCACCCATAATTTCCCCAGCCTGCGGCGTTGAATGGCGGCGGTTCCGGAAACGTGTTGCCGAGCGCCGGATTTGCGGTCGTAAACTGGCCTGTCGAGATCGTTCCCGAGCAATTCACGCTGTAATACTGCGTGGTGTTCGCTTGGAGCGCTCGCGAGTAAAGATTTCCGTCGCTTGCCTGGTCGCTGCGCCGGGTGCCCACCACGAAGGAACGGCGTAAGCCCATCGCCGTGTTGCCCGTCCGGCCGTCCGAGTTGGAGCCGGAGAACAGCGCGGGATCAACATCATGGACCAGGGGCGAGAGCGTGGGCGACTCGCTCACTTGGAGCGAGCACGCCGCTGCCGATGGAGCCATATATGTCAGAATCGCCTGCGTAGCAGTAACCTGAGAAGCATCCACGGTGAACGGGAATACCACCGGGAGCAGGGCGTTTGCCCAGAGAGTATAGCCCGAGACATTGGGATGCACTCCATCATACATATACGGGGCGTTATAGGTCCCGCCAAGCAGGCCGTAAATGTCGACAAGCGGAATGGCGTTTGAGGAGGCAAGTGACTGAAGAAGCGGATAGTAAAGCGCCTCATAAGTAGAATACGAAGAACTCTGACTCGGTGGAAACGTGGACAGAATCACATCGGCGCCGGCGGCATGCGCCGTGTTAATGAGAATCGTCATGTTGGCGATGTACGTAGTTGGAGAGAGCGACGCGAACGCATCGTTGATGCCAAGATCGATGACCACCAAGTCGGGAGTCGCCGCCGCGATGAAAGCCAATGACTCGGCGGTGTAGGGATTGGTCCATTCTGTCGTGTTGGTCCCAGGATTTCCCGCGTTGCCAATGAGAATCTGGGCTTTCGTCGAAAGGAACGGCTCGACGCCAACGATGACAGCGGTGTTTCCCGTTGCGACGGAGATTGAGACACTATTGCCAGTGCCGGCCGAACCAGCCGTCACCAGCGCCCTGTAGATGTTCCCGGACAGGGAAGAATTATAGGGGACTGAGGTCGGCGATCCCCCGGTCGCCTGAGCCGTAAACGTGCCAAGGGGCTGATAGGCTGGCGTCGCTCCCGATCCGCCCACGTAATATACATAAAAGGAGTCTGCGTTAACGCCGGGCGTGAAAGTGATACTTCCGCCCCCGCCCGTCGAATAGTAGGCGGAGCTGATACCCGCTGCTCCCGCGTTAGCTGACGCCCAACCCGCGCCGATGGTCCACCGCGAATCGCCAGGGCTGGTGTATGGCGTCGAAAGGCCATAAACGCTCGGCGTTCTTGAATTATTGGCGAGGGTGGCGAGTTGAGCGCAGAAGCTATCCGGATTCGGCCCGTAAGGCAGGCCCCAGGTGGTGCTGTCTCCGATGCACAGGACCCTGGCATTCGCCGTTCCCGCTCTCGCGCCCGCCAGCTTAGCGCTCCAATGAACAAGGCCGGGAGTTTGTGTTTGCGCGAAACAGAGAGGAGATAGTAATAAGGCTACACAAATCGTGTTAATGCTTCGCACTATTGCACCCCATAGACGACAGCGGAAATGCTGAACGTTCCTGTGACGCCGGAGTAGGCGCCCCAAATCGCCCCGGTCTGGTTCGCCAGGCACACGCCGACGGAGGTAAGCGCCGAGGAATAGGCGCTTGTCCAGTGCGTGGTGTTCGACACGGTGGTCACATTGCTCCAAGTCACGCCATCCGCGCTTGTCGCCAGCTGGTCATAGGGTGCCGTGCTTGGTGTGTGGACCCACCGCAAATACATGCCCGTGTTCGTGGTAATCAACGTCAACGGAAGAGACATTTCAAACCCAGTGGAAGCGACGCCGCCGGACACCGAAGCGGAAGAGAGATTGAACTGGGCTCCGCCCGAATATCCGGCGGAGCCGACGTTCCCGAGGAAGGCGAAGTTGTTTCCACCGGAAGTCGTCCCAGCCCAACCGCATAGGCCCGTAAAGGCGTTCGAGATGATATGTCCGTTGAATTTCAAGTAGAAGGTCTTGGTAAACGATGAGGCGCCCGTGACGGCTGTTCCCCAATAAGCCCAATCTTGCGTCGATCCGGTGTCGCTTTGCGTCAGCGTTACCGACCCGTCTGAATTTGTTGTAATCGAGCCCTTTGAGTTGTTATTAACCAGTAGCGAAAATCCCGAAGGCGCCGAGTAAACGGTGGTTGGTGCGCCAAAGGAGACGCCGCCCCCTCCGCCGCCTCCTCCGCTCGCCGAAATGACGCCGCTTCCGTTGATGGTGACGGAGGTGCCGTCCACCTTCACCGCTCCGGCTGTGGTCGTGCTCGCGGTCGGCAGGTTTGCTGAGGGAACTTGCGAGGATGAATTTAGAGGCGCGTAGCCGTTGGCCGTACCCTTGTTGGCGCTGTTTTCGGGTGTAAATCCGAGAGATGCTTCAATGTCCGTTGCCCCGGCAATTCCGGTTGCATCGAGCGCGGTTCGTTTGATGACGCCATTGCTGCCGGGATCGCCTAGTCCGCCACCGCCACCACCTCCGCCACCGCTGGCGCACCCCGCTGTTGTGGCGTTTCCGTTCGAATCGGTACAGAGCGTGGCGCTGGTTCCACTAATCGCTCCCCTCTCCAGCACCACGGAAGGGTCGACATTGAACTGCGTCGAGTTTGCTCCGATCGTGGTCTGCAGGCCGGTACCGGCCGTGTAGGTATCGATCGAGAGCATGGCCCGGACATCGGCGCCGCTGCCCCACGTTCCGCTTGACGCTGTCCAGGATGACAAGGGAATTGCGCCGGCCGGAAACTGGACGATGCCTGAAACGGCGCTGCAACCGGAAGTGCACGTCAGCGTCAGGTTATGGCCGACGGTCAGATTGCCTGACGGCGAGATATACACGTAAGCGGTGCCGGTGCCCGCGGTAAGATTCGCTGTCGCACCCGCGGTGAACGCAAAGACCGTGCCGCCCACCCGGACATTACAAGGAGAACTGGCCGAGCAACTCGAACCGATGGTGAGATTCGGGCCGCTGACGGTAGAAGACAGGAGATTGGGAGTCCCCGTGGATCCACCACCACCGCCGCCGCCGCTGGAACCCCCTTGCAGCGTCCATTGGTTCGGCGCGAGACACAGATAGAAATTGGAACCCGCCGGTCCGCTCGATAAGATATAGGCTTCAGCGGCGGCGCATGTGCCCGGCAGCGACGCGCCAATGCGCACCGGCTTCGTATAAGTAGCGCCTGTGAAATCGATGCCTCGCGCTTGATGCTGAAGATCGAGCTTCGTCTGGGCGCCGGCAAGAGCGACTGTCGTGAACACGAGCAGTAACTTGAGAACAAAATTCCTAACCATTTTTCTCCTGTAGACCAGGGCGTGGGAACGCCCTTCCGCCCATGAGGGTCGCCGCAGGTGCTTCCCTTACGGCCAAAACAAGCGTCCGCAAGTCTCTCAAAACAAGTGAGAAATAAATTGCGGGCCTTTTGTCACTCGCGCCGCGAGAGTCAGGAAATGCTGGCCGCGGGCCATGCCCGTCTTAACGGCGCCTCAATGCAAGAGTCAGGAGACAAACAGACGACGTACCCACGCCGGCTGGGCCCCCACAGTCAGTCTCAGGGAGCGACCGGCGGCTGGTCCCGACGGTCGCGGCTCGGAAGGTTTGTAGGCGCTTCAGTCACACACCCAAATCCGGGGCATTGCCCCCTTTGCGGTCTTGAGCGCGATCTGGTGGAATCAAAGCAGTGTCGCATCCCCACCCTCTTCTGAACCGACTGTTCCGCGCCTACCGGCTTTGCGCTTGCGTTTTCCTTGCTCTGTACCTCGCGGTGTCTCTTTCGCCCATGGCCGTGGATCTGTGGATTGGCCAACTCTCGAAGGTGGGATGGACGGAGAGTGACGGCGACATCCTCATCGCTCTTACCGCTGATGTTCAGCCTGACGGGCTGTTGGGATTTACTTCCTATTGGAGAGCCGTGTACACGGTGCGCGCCTGGCGATCCGGCCATTTCAAGAAGATCGTTGTCAGCGGCGGCTATATGGGAATGAATCGATCCCTGGCCTCTGTCTTCGCCGAGTATCTGATTCGCTCCGGCGTTCCCGCGGACGTCATCGTCCTGGAAGAGCGGTCCGCCAGCACCCATGAGAACGCCATATTTACAACTCAACTCCTGCGCAATGTGCCTGGCAAGAAGGTCCTCTTGACAAGCGATCTCCACATCCTTCGCGCCACTAAGGCGTTTCTCCATGAGGGGCTGGACGTGACTCCCCGCACTTTTCCGGATGTCAGCAAAGCCGCCAGTAATCCGCTCAATCGTTTTAACCTCATGATCGCTTTGGCCATCGAGACCCTGAAGTTAGGCTATTACTACATACGAGGTTGGATCTAAGCGGATGGCGAGGGCTTCACAGGCTAGAGCCTGTACCAGGCACAAGCGAGCTATTGGTGGCACAGACTTCAGTCAGTGTTTGGAGAATTGGGCACGTTGCCTACCCGCCGCAAGCTGCCAGCCAGCCCTACATGTCACAGGGCGTAGCGGATGGATGCGATCAGAGAGCCCTCTTCCGCCGGCGCTACCGTTCGCAGATCGAGCGTCAGCAGGTCTCGCTCAATCCGCGCGATGACGGGAACCGGCGCTTGCCGGAGCCGCT
Organism: Acidobacteriaceae bacterium; assembly: GCA_903970405.1. Classification (GTDB taxonomy): domain Bacteria; phylum Acidobacteriota; class Terriglobia; order Bryobacterales; family Bryobacteraceae; genus CAJCIT01. The sequence continues at coordinate 42,749 of CAJCIT010000032.1, forward strand.
GTTCCATGCCATTGACCGACGGCACGGCGATTTGCACCAGCCATGTGGGTAGCGTCTGATCGGGCGTGGAACCGCCGCCGGCCGCCGATTCACCCGCTGTCACGCACACATCCAAGGGAGAGAGCCGCGCCGCCAGCCTCTCGGCGCGCTCGCGGAGTTCCTCACTCGAAGAGGCAATCATCCGGAGCGCCGGCACGGCCTCCCAATCTTCAAGCAGCAGATGCCGAAGTGTGGATTCCAAAGCCTCAATCGCCAATTTGTCCACGCGAAAGGCCCGGTACATGGGATTGCGGCGCATACGCCCGATCAACCCTGCGTCGCCGGCGATGATCCCGCTTTGGGGACCGCCCAACAGTTTGTCGCAACTGAAGCTCACCAGCGGAACGCCTGCCTCAAAACTTTCGGAGACCAGCGGCTCAGTAATGCCAAAGCGCCGCAAATCGATCAAGCATCCGCTGCCCAGATCCTCATAAACCGGGATTCCTTTCTCTTTTCCGAGTTGCGCCAGTTCCTGGAGCGAAGGGCGCCCCGCAAAGCCGCTAATCTGAAAATTTGAGGGATGCACGCGCATGATCAACCGCGTCCGCTCATTAATCGCATCCCGGTAGTCGTCAAGGCGGGTTCGGTTGGTTGTGCCAACTTCGCGCAGAATTGCTCCCGAACGCTGCATGATTTCCGGAATGCGAAAGCCGTCGCCAATCTCAATCAGCTCGCCCCGGGAAACAATTGCTTCTCCGCCCCGCGCTAACTCATGTAAAACCAGATAGACGGCGGCCGCATTGTTATTGACGACAATCGCCTCCTGTCCCAACAGCCGCCGCAGAAGGGGCTGATAGTGCGCGTCGCGCCTGCCGCGCTTGCCGGACGCCAGGTCATACTCCAGATTCGAATAGCCGGCGATGGGCTCAAAGTGAGTCAAGGGCGCGCGGCCCAGATTCGTATGCAGTATCACGCCAGTGGCGTTAATCACGCGCCGCAACGATGGCCGGAGTAAGCTGTGAAGCCGGTCTTCAACCTCGTGGGCCACGGTGTGCTCCGGCAGGGGCTGGCCGGATGAAATGCATCCACGCCGCGCGGCAAGCACGCTGCGCACTTCACCGGTGACCAACGCACGCGGCAGGTGGTTCAGATGCGTAAGCTGGCCGAGCACCTGATCCACGGAGGGCAGGGTGCGAAAGAGCGCGGTTTGGGTTGAGGGCTCCAAACTCACCTTTCCACCGCACAGCGCGATGTTTCAACGCCCGCGGCCGATTCTCATTCGGCCCCACGGACTAAAGTCCTTGCCGCCAAATCGACCGCGGGTCAGGGCTTTGGCCCGGAGTAAGCTACGCTCTTCGTGACGGTTTCAGTCCCCTGCACTGCCGTGATGCGCAACTCGCACTCACCCGGCTTAACGGGCGCGGCAATGGTGATGGGAATCACGCCTGTCGGATCGGGCGGCGGTAACGGCGACGACTGATGAGCAACCGGCTGCCCGCCGACCAGAAAGTCGACTTTGATCGTTGGATTGTCAGGGTGCGCTTTGTTGGGATAGATGACGAAATATACCTGCTGATTCGCTCCCTGCTTCAGATCCTTGGCAAGCTGCGGAATCAAGCGGGCGCCCTGATAAATGAGGGGGTCCTTCGGATCGGGCGCGCCGTTCACCGGCTGGATGCGCTGAATCAGAACCGGGCTGCTGAGGTTGAGGCCATCCAGCATGATGGCATTGCGATCCACGTCGACGATCGCCGCGCTAGTGGCCTTGGCATTTCGGTCCACCACCACCGTTTCAAAGGTATATTGGCCCTGCTCAAGCGTGATGGGGCGCGTAAAGGCCAATGAGGTGGTGCGAAAGGCCGCGAACTGGGCATCCGGAATGGGGGCGGTCCGTTCCAAACTGAATCTCTGGACAATGCGTCCCGCCACGTCTTTCACCACCACAAATACGAAGACGTTGATCTGATGGTTCTGGGTCTTAGGGTCGATAGCGTCTTTCAGATTTGCAACCGGCAGCTCAAACGCGTAGGCGCTTTGCGATTTGCCATCGACATTCCGGAAGCTGAAGGCGGCTGTTCTTAATTCAAAGTCGTGCGGCAGCGGCTTCTGGGCAAGCGTCTTGAGGGCCGCGCGTTCGTCGGGTGTGCTGACCTCCTGTACCTGGTGCTGCAGACGGTCCTGGTCGTCCATCTTTTTCAGGGCAGCGGCATCGGCATCGCTCCATTTCTCCGTTCCTTCGGGTGGAAGGAAATCATTCATGTTGAAGATTTTCATCTTCTCGCCGGGCGGGGCGATCGCGAGCACCAGGGCCAGCTCATATTTCGGACCCTGGTAGTACTTGATGTGGATACGGTGAAGTCCCGCAGCGAGCGTGAAAGGCACTGTATCCGGGTTGGAAGCGTCATGAGTGCCGTCCTGATCGATCACCAGCGTGTCGTCGATAAATAGTTGAGCGCCATCGTCGGACGCCATCATGAATCTGTACTTGCCGGGTTTGGTGACATAAAAGCGGCCCCAATAGTCGATGCCAAACCACTCGACAATTCCGCCCAAGCCTGGGAATCCCGCCGAAAACTGACGGCGCGTGACGTTCAACTGATTCGTGTAGATATAGCCCAGCGGCTTCAACTTATCGAAATTGGGAAGGCGGAGCGTTCCCTCTTCGAGCCTGTAAACAGCGCCCCGGAGGCCAGTGGAGATGACCACCGTGCTACCGAATACGGCCACCTTGCCCTCGTTCCCGGAAGAGCTTTGATCCTGGGCAGATAGCGAGCAGACCATCAGAAGTGCGGCAAGTCTATGGAGGGCAGGCATTCGACTGGGAATCGGCATGATTCATGCGAGTATAACGAACTCCCCTGAGTGGCTGCTCGAAAACTTGGCCGTTTCACCGCAACAGGCGCGGGAACGATTTTCAGTATCTCCAGGACTTTGTGTCCGCGCCCGCCGGGGCGGTGGAAAGCATGTGCTCCGCCATCAACGGCAGAACGCGCTGGGCCCAGGTCGCGTTGTTCTGCTGCATTGAGTACTCGGCCGGCCCGCCGGTGTAACAATGCGGCATCCCTGGCCCGTACTGGAACGCGGCGTCGGAATGCGGATTGCGGGTCGCGTCCAACTCTTTCTCTAGAAGGTGGACCGCATTGTTCAGAAAATAGGTGTCGCCGTCGCCCACTGCAACGTGAATCTTGCCTTCGAGCTTCGGACCGAGCGTGGCCCAGTCGCGCTTCAGGATGGCCGTCAGATCGTAATGATCGTGCCAGTAGGCGAGGACCGATTTGTCGATGCTACCGGTGATCGAGTCGATGATCTGGGCAGGATAGCCGTCGTCGCCGGCGGGCGAGAACACAGCCTGCCAGATGCCCCACTGCTCGGTGGACCTTCCATGCGTGCCGAGCACATATTCATAGGCGTACTCTCCGCCCGTGACGGCGATGATGGAGCCGTCCGGCTTGCGGTCGGCGGCGATCGGAATCTCCGCGAAGTCACCCTTGCGGACGAAGGCGTTCGTGTCGTTGTACAGGTCGATGTTCTGGTAGGCGTGGAAGTCGACCGGGTCAGGACAGGCCGCGTACGTGCCGTTGTAAAGGTCGGGGTAGAAGACCTGTGTCGCAAGCGCCTCCCAGCCCCCGGTGGAGCCGCCGAAAGTGGCGCGCGCCCACCCCTGGCCGATGGCGCGATACTTCTGCTCAATGGCCAGAATCAGCTCTTCGTTGATGGCCGAACCGTACGGGCCGACGTTCGCGGAGTCCACCACATATGAGTCGTCGTAGTAAGGGTTGGCGTTCTGAACGTAGATCATGATGACGCGCGGGAGGCGGCCCGAGGTCCAGTCTTGAAAGAAGCGGTAGCCGTTCTGCTCACGCCGGCCGCCGCCGGTCGACTTCGCCTCAGGAGCCTTGGTGACAAAAGGCACGGGTCCGAAGCCCGCGTGATAGTGGTCCTGATAGACAACCAGGGGATACTTGGCGTCCGGGTGCCCGTCGAAGCCGTCCGGCAGCAGAATCCAAGCGGCCAGATACATCTCTCGGCCCCAGAATTTACTCAGCTTCTCGCTGCGGAAGCGCATGTACTTCAGCCACTTCGCGCCGGGGTCTTGGGCTGCCATTACCAACGGGTCCTGATCCGTGCCTTCAATCGGTGGAATGACCTGATCGAGGGTCAGTTTGACGGTCTCCTGTGATTTTGGATCCAGGTGGAGCTTTACTGGCTTGTTGTACGGATTGCCGGGTTTGCGGTTCCAGTGTTGACCTTCGCCCTTATCGGGCGGAAGCCACACGTTCTTGCCCGAAGCCAGATGAAACAGCTCATACACATTGAATACGGCCTGGAGGTAATAATCGCCGGGCTTCAGGTCAGTGAGAGAGCGGATGGGGTAGCCGAAGGTCTTTGCGTCCACAACGATTGACTGACCGGGCTTCAGATCTTCGACATCGACGCCAAAAGCCTGCGCCGAGAGGTAATCCTCAGTCAGTTGATTGCGCGGTTCGGACTCGCCTTTCTTCGCGATCGCCAGAATCAGATGGCCGTGGAGCGGAGTAGTGGTTGGCACGGTGACCTCGATCCGCTGCGCGAGACCGAGGGATGCGGAGGCGAGGAGAGGAACAAGCCTCATGGCGCGGATGAGGGCGGGGAAGTCTCTCATTGTCATTTTGAAGTAGCGTCAGTCTAGCACTGTGTTGGCCGCTGGCGGCCGCACCGATGCCTACTGAGCCGCGACCGTCAGGGAGCGACCGGTTAACTGGTCCCGTCATGCCAACCGGTCGCTCCCTTACGGTCGCGGTTCAGTAGGCGCGGGTACGTCCGTTTGTATCGAGGATTTTCACACGTTCTGACGCTTCGCGGCTCGGAAGGCGCGAGCCTAAGTCAGGCGCCATCGGGCCGCGTTCCCAAATCGAGATCGATCGTCACCGGTCCATAGGCAGGCGCATACTGTTCGTTGACGACGGCGGCGTTGACGAACTGAGTTCCGCCGATGTTCTGAGAGCCATGCCCGGCGTGGATGTGCCCAAAGATATGGAGCGCGGGCTTGACGCGCCTAACGGCCAACAGAAGCTGCTCACATCCGCAGTTCGTGCCGCCGCTTCGGTCCAGAATGCCGTGGGGAGGCCCATGCGTAATCAGCACGTCCGTATCCAAGGGAATCAGATCCCAGTGCCGCTTGATGTCGTCCCCCCGATCTCGATTGAAGGCCCAGTCATAGAAACGCGGCTGCACCGGACTGCCCCAGATGCGCAAGCCGTTCACCGTGACGCCTGAATCCTGAAGGTATATGGCATTCGTGATCGACCCGCGGGCGGCCTGAGGCTTCTTCTCAAAGGCCACCTCGTGATTGCCGGCCACGACAATGGCCTGCCTGCACGGAAGGCGCCCGAGCCACTCATTGAAACTCACGATCTCCTGAAGTTTCTCCCCTAGAGCCATGAAGTCGCCTGAATGGATCAGCAAGTCGCATTCAGGAATGGCCTTCGTGAACGCCTCATGTTGGCCATGCGTGTCGGAAATTGCAACAATTCGCATATGGGGACAGACTCGGTCCCTACTTCGGCTGCAACTCGGGATCGCGATAGCCGCCTTTCAGTTCCAACTCCAAACGGCTCGCGGTCTCCTGTTCCAGGCGCTCGACGGCGGCCCGTTCGATTTCGGCTTCCTTGGCGCGGCCCATTTGCCGCAGCACCTGTGCCCGCAGGTAATGGACGTTCGTGCTTCTGGCATCCACCGCCGCGGCGCTGTCCAGGGCTTTCAATGCCGCATCAAGTTCGTGGGCCTTCAAATGAATCTTCGCGAGGTAGAACCAAGCCGTTCCCAGGTGCGGGTCCAGGCGGACCGCCTCTTCGAGATGCCGTTGCGCCGCCGCGGACTCGCCCAGATCGAACTCTACCTCTCCTAGCTGATCATTCGCATACGCCCCCCGCGGCTCACTGGCGAGATCGGTGAGGAACTCGGCCTTCGCATTCGGAAGCTGATTCTGGTGACGGTAGACGAGGCCCAGATGGTAATGCAGCATGGGCAGGCGGGGATTGAGCGTAAGCGCCTTCTGAAGCTCAATCAGCGCGTCCGGATAGTCGTCGCGCTGCAAATAGGCTTTGCCGATCAGCAGATGCACCAGCGGCTCAGCGCGGCTGTCTCCGGTTCCACCGTCGCCATTTGACATTGCTAACAACCGTGCCAAGGCGTTCTCCTCCGTTGGCTTGTCACCGGCCTGGCCTGCCGCCACTGCCAGCGCATACAGGTAGCTGGGATCGCTTTGGGACTCCTTCCAAACGGCGCCAAGTAGAGCGGCGCTCTCCTTGTATCTCTCGACGAACAGATAGCAGAGGCCGAGGAGCCGGCGAGCCTGCACCGAACCGGGCTCATCGCGGACTACCGATTCGAAGGGGACAATCGCGCCTCTATACAAGCCTTGCCGGTAAAACAGCAGACCTATGTTTAAACGAATACCCGCAACGTTCGGCGCCAGACGTTCGGCAGCCTCCAATTGAGTCTGCGCCTGCTTCCAATCGGAGCGCCTCATGTAGACGACGCCGAGGTTGACCCTTGCCTCGACGTTCGACGGCTGCCGGGTGACGGCCAAGCGCAGTTCACGCTCTGCTTCGTCCAGGTTACCCTGCTGCATGGCCCGCAAGCCCTGTTCATAGTATTGATTGGACGGGACTTCCTGTGTTACCGATTCAAAGCAAACCGCAAGTAGGCAAAAGCCAGCCGCCGCGATCGGCGCCATCCGGGTCCTTTTTCCGATAGCCAGACCTGGCACTCCTTCTACAACCCCAAGATAGCCGTTCCGGAACAAGGACCAAAAAGCCGGTTCTTAGGTATTGCTTTCGTATTCTTTCAGCGCAATACTATTGGAACTTTGCTCTTTTGGTTGCCGATTAGGGGGAGCATCATGCTAAAGGTCTGTCGTAATCTTTCACTTGCTTTGTTTTTGACCGCCGCTTTCAGCTTCGGTCAAAACAGCGCGTCCATCACAGGAACCGTTCGCGATGCTTCAGGCGCTGCTGTGGCGGGCGCCAAGGTGCTGGTTACGAACCCTGACAAGGCGATCGTGCTGAACACCACCACGAACTCCGACGGCGACTACCTGGTCCCCGGTCTCTCCGCCGGAAAGTACACAGTCACCATCGCTTCCCCAGGCTTCAAGAAGTATGACGCCAAGGATATCGTTCTTGAGGTGTCGCAAAAGGCCCGCGTTGACGCCAACCTTCAGCTCGGTGAGGTGACCGTGGAGGTGTCGGTCCAGGGCGCGGGCGTTGCGCAGGTGGAAACGCAGTCCGCTGAAATGTCCGGCACCGTTACCCAGAAGGAGATCAGCCAGTTGGTTCTCAACGGCCGGAACTTCTCGCAGCTAGTGACGCTGGTGCCCGGTGTCAGCAACCAGACCGGCCAGGATGAAGGGACGGTCGGCGTCGCCGGTAACGTCAGCATGAGTATCAATGGAGGCCGCACCGAAAACAACGCCTGGGAAATCGACGGCGGCGACTCGATGGATAACGGCAGCAACCAGACTCTCAACGTTTATCCCAACGTCGACGCGATTGCCGAGGTGAAGGTGATGACCTCCAATTATGGCGCTCAATACGGCCGCAACGGATCGGGCACCATCGAGGTGGTAACGAAGTCCGGCACGAAAGATTTCCACGGCGACGTGTTTGAGTTTGTGCGGAACGACGATTTTAACGCCCGCAACTACTTCCAGACCTCCGTCCCGGAATACAAGAAGAACGATTTCGGATATACCGTCGGCGGGCCGGTTTTCATTCCGGGTCTCTATAACAAGGAAAAGAACAAGACCTTTTTCTTCTTCTCGGAGGAATGGCGCAAAGAAGTGGTTCCGGGCCAGACCTTCTCGACGCAGTTGCCCTCGATCCAGGAGCAGCAGGGGAATTTCTCGGATGTATGTGCGCCAAGCATTGCCGGAACACCTTTCGTCTCGGGTAGCGCAGTCAATCTGGCTTATCCCGATTGTCCCCACAACAATCTCACCGGCGCGTACTATCCGAACAACACCGTACCCATCGACCCAAACGCACAGGCCATTCTGAAGCTGTTACCGCAACCCACCAGCGGCACAGGCACAAGTTCTTATTATCAGTCCGCGCCGGCTCAGGACACGAACTGGCGTGAAGAACTGATTCGGGTGGACCATAACTTCTCAGACAAGATTCGGCTCTTCGGGCGGTTCATCCACGATTCCTGGTCAACAGAATCCGCCACGCCGCTGTGGGGCAACGGCGCCAGCTTCCCGACCATTGGAACCAACTTTGTCGGCCCCGGGGTGAGCCTGGTGGCCAACCTCACAGCGAATATCACGCCAACACTGCTGAACGAATTTACGTTCAGCTATACCACTGACCATATCTTTCTGAACGCCGTGGGTCCCGCCCAGCGGCCGGCCGGCATGACCATGACCGGCCTATTCGATAACGGCTTTGGTGGATTGTTGCCGGCTGTTAGCGTGAGCGGCGGGGTGAACTACGACCTTGGCGGGTTTGCGCTCGATACGGGGTATTTCCCGTGGAACAACGCCAACCCCACTTATACATACAAAGACCAGGTCAGCAAGATCGTCGGCAACCATAACATCTTCGCGGGCGCCTACTTTGTCGCTGCGCAGAAGAATGAAGAAAACAGTCCGTATGTGCAGGGTATTCTCAGCTTCAACAATACAGGTCCTTTAAGCTCCGGCAATGCATTTGCCGATCTCCTGCTGGGGAACATCGCATCGTATACGCAAACCAACAACAAGATCAAATACTATAACCGTTTCAAGTACGTGGAACCATACATCCAGGACGACTGGCACGTGACGCGCCGCCTGACCTTGAATCTGGGTCTTCGGATCAGCGTCTTCGGCACGTATTACGAGAAATATAATCAGGCTTATAACTTCGATCCCGCCGCCTATAACGCCGCAGCCGCTCCGCAGATCGATGTCAGCGGAAACATCACGGGACAGCCGGGAGCACTGGTGCCTGGCGTGGGCAATCCTTACACCGGTTTGGTGGATTGCGGCAAAGGCGGAGTGCCGCGCAGTTGCATGAACGGCCATTTGTTTAACGCGGCGCCGCGACTGGGCTTCGCCTTCGATCCGTTCGGGGACGGCAAGTCATCTATTCGCGGGGGCTACGGCATCTTCTTTGAGCACACAAACGGCAACGAGGGGAATACAGAGGGTCTGGAAGGCAGTCCGCCGCTGGTGCTTACAGAGAGCCAAGTCAACATCCAAGGCTACACGGCCATCGGCGGCGGCGCTCAGTTCCCACTCAACGTCAGGGCAATTCCGACGCAAGTCCGTTGGCCCTACGTCCAGCAATGGAATTTGAGCATTCAGCGCGAATTACTCACCGGGACCGTGCTGACCGTCGCTTATGTTGGCAGTAAGGGCACGCACTTAGCCCAGCAACTGGATATTAACCAGCTTCACGCGATTTCTCCGTCACAGAATCCTTACTTGCCGGGGCAAGCCATGACCTCCGCGGATTGCAACAGCGGGTTAGTGAATGGGGTCGCGCCCACGGGAGCGGCGGCCATCCAGTTCGCCGTCGCCTGCGGAGCCAACCCCAACCCTTACGTCCAATATGTGGGGTACGGCAACGTCACGTCCATCCAGTATGGCGCGAATTCGAGCTACAACTCGCTGCAGGTGGCTCTCAAGCGCCACGTCGGCAAGCTCACCGTAGACTTCGCCTACACTTGGTCGCATTCGCTCGACGATTCATCCGATTATGGCGATTCCAATTTCCTCGATTCTTACAACGTTCGTCTGACGCGCGCCAGTTCGAATTTCGATCAGCGGCAGATCGCCAATCTTGGTTATGTCTATGATTTGCCCCTGTTCACAAAAACCGGGCTCGTGCACTCGCTTCTGGGCGGCTGGCAGTATTCAGGCCTGATGACGTTCCAGACCGGCGAGCCTTTTAGCGTCACTGACAGCCTATACGGACCCGGCGTCGCTAATGGAGCGGGCGCGGGATCGTATCTCGATCTTGTTGCCAATGCGAATCCGTACAGCTCCACGGCCGGGATCGACAATCAGCCCGGCGTGCAAGGTCCGTTGCTCTATAATCCGGCCGCTTTCACGGCGCCGCAAGGCCTGACGTTTGGCACGGCCCAGCGCAATGTATTGAATTTGCCGGCCAGGACAAATTTCGACATGGGCTTGTTCAAACACTTTGCGATCAAGGAACGCTACAACCTGGAGTTCCGCGCGGAAGCCTATAACGTCTTCAACCACACACAATTTAACGGAGTGAATAACACGACGAGTTGTTTTGCCGGTCCGGCCTTCTCGGCCGGCGATCCGAGTTGCCTGGCCGACAGCAACTTCCTCCGTCCCAGCGGCGCCCACAATCCGCGGATTCTTCAGTTTGGAATGAAGATGATTTTCTAATCATAAGAAGTCGTGTATCGAGCGGCGGCGCAGGCGAAGGCGTGTGTGCGCGCTCCCGCGCGTATACCTGCGGGACCAAGTCGAGCGCCTCTTGCCAGACGCGAAGGTCCTTATACTTTGTACCTTCTTCACCTTCATCAAAGGTTAGTGCTAGTTTCAATGCGTTTCTATCACTGCCACCGGGCGACGCGGGCCTTGGGAGAACTGCGCACCACCAGCGCGGCTGGGCCGCGCGTCCCCACCAGGGCGCGCAAGCGCCCGTCGCCACCTGCACGGCTAAACATCCCGAGAACACCGCGCCTGTCAGTTATTCTGAACAGGAGTGGGAACGGTCAGCATTAACAAAGCGCCGGTCAGATTCGATCTGCTCGATGGCCTGAGAGGGATTGCCGCGATCGCGGTGATGACCTATCACTATACCGAAAACAATGGCTTGCATTGGCTCGAAGGTGCATGGGTCGCCGTGGACCTGTTCTTCATTCTTTCTGGATTCGTGATCGCCCACAGTTATGGCAGCAAGATTCTTGACGGAATGAAGTTTTGGCAATTTGCCCGCGCTCGATTAGTGAGACTCGGCCCGCTCTACTGGCTCGGTCTGACCATCGGACTCATCGCTGCTTTGTTGCCCGGCTCCTACGTCAGAACAGCTCACATGACAACCGCTGAAATATTTAGCGCTTTTGGGAGCGGAATCGTATTTCTCCCGTACTTCAGTCATCTCTCCAGCCCGCTAGGTTGGCCTGTCTTCCCGCTAAATGTCTCGGCATGGTCGTTATTCTTCGAGCTGTTTGTGAATGTGGTGTTTTTTGTATTTGTCTTCTACGGCCGGACATTGGCTACCTTTAAGTTTGCTTTGCTCTGGATCGGGATATATTTCCTATGCATTGTCGGCTTCCGGCCGATAAATCCCGGCTGGAGCACAGCCGGCTTCGCCTTTGGATTTCCGCGAGTCATTGCTGAATTCTTCGCGGGCGTATTGATTTATACCCTTCGCGGCAGGATGAAGCGGCCTTCAAGATTGCTGACGGTATTTGCCGCCACGGTTTCAATCCTGGGATTCACGGTCAGCAGCCTCAAACTTGCTTTTCTGAACTCGATAACCTTCATGCCCCTAACGATACTGTTAATGGCGTCATTCTCTGTTGAGGGAGTTGCTAAGGCGGCATGCAAGTATTTCGGGCGGCTATCGTATCCTCTCTACATTATTCATATGCCGTTCTATTGGTTGATTGTCGAGCTTTTCGACGTCAAATCGCTTCCGCCGATCGGCCAAACGCTATGTCTCGGCATGTCCTGCATCGGTGCGGCTTCCGCGCTGGCCATCCTGGATCAGAGGATTGGAGGAATACTCAACGCCGCGCTCAACAGACCGAAGATCTCTGTTGCGTAAGCCGGACCGGTCAGGCCCGCAAGCGCGCAAGGCTGGTTCGGGCCTTCTCGATTACCAGCCGCCGATGTTCTCGGGAGAGACACACCGCAAAGGTTGCGGCCAGGTACGGAATGCCGAGAGCCAACCCGGCCAAGATCAGTTCACGCCATGAGTTACCAGGCAACAACGTTCGTTTCAAGAGGATAAGTAAGGCCCATCCCGCGGCGCCCAACAGCAGGGGCCGTGCGTAGATTCGTACGGCATACCGCCAAACGCTGACATCCAACTCCCGGCACAGAAGGATACCGGCGATGACGCCGCGATTTGCCGCCATCAGTAGGTTGGTGAGCCAGGCCGCGCCCAGCAGGCCGAATCTCGGCAATACGATAATCAAGCCGACGAAACTTAAGATGGCCTCAGCCAGTAAGAAGCGCGAGTAGGCCTGATGGCGGCCGATTCCAAACAGGATCGAAACCGAGTTCAGTTGCGATGAGACGATGGCGTGGCCGAACAGGAAAGCCGGCAGCAGGTAAGCGCTTTTATCGGCGAAGTCAGGCTTAATCCAAAGACGGTAAAGCTGCGATCCATAGACCAAGAGCATTAAGACGACCGGGAGAAAAAAAGTAAGTGAGTACCGGTTCGCATAGACGCCCAGATCTTCCAGGCGATCCTTCTTGCCGGTCGCCATCAGTTCCGTCGCATTCGGCGTTGTCACATTACCGACGCGCCCCACGCCATCCATCGCATAGTCCAGAATCCGCAGCGGCATCCCGTAGTAAGTGAAGGCTTCCGGGCCCAGATAGCGGGAGATCAAAGAAGGTGTGGTTTGCCTCAACAATCGGTCGGAAACCAGCACGCGCAGCGTGTGAACGCCGAAGCCGGCCATCTCTTTGAACTTTTTCCACGACGCCAGCGACAGGTTGATCCTCGCGTCCGGGGCTAGACGGCGAAAGAAAATGTAATTGAGCAGGTATACAAGAAACTGTGTCGCCAGCAGCACGAAGCCCATCTGCACCAGGCCATACCCCATGGACAGGACAATCACCACGGCGATGGTGCGAAGAGCGGTGGTCGAGATCCAGATCCGGCTGAAGATATCGAAGCGTTGAAACCCCTCGATACAGGCGCCGAAGATATTGAAGACTAATCCGACGGCCCAACTGATTCCGACGATCCGCGCCAATTGAGGGAAGACAGGATCGTAAATGCGGACCACCTTCCCCACCAGCGGCGCGCCGAAGATAGTAAATATGGCCACCAGTCCGCCGGCAAAAAGCGAGTAGACCAGACCCGTGTTGACTAAATGGTCTAACTCGTCTTTCTTACCAAGGACATAGTATTCCGCGGAGAATTTCAGCGTCGCCGACCGGAGGCCAATATCGATCAGCCAGTAGTACTCCACCAGCGAAAGAGTGACGCCCCAGATGCCGACATGCTCGTAGCCGATCTTTCGCATGGTGTACGGCGTCACCAGGAACGCCGCAACCACCCCCGTTAACATCCCCGTCCACGTCCACAAGACGTTCGAAACGTATCGGCGCGAGCCGTGCGCCGGCGGAGCCGTCTCCGTGCTCAAAGACGGCTACCTCGGGTCGATTTCCAACCACGGCCGGATTGCAACAGCCCGTCCTTCTGATCTCGGCATGAGGCGCCGGAGCGCCCACCCCCTAACGATGAAAACTCGTTCCGGCCACCGCCTTGCCCGTGGCGCGGGCTTTCAGATCGTGTCGGCTGTTGTTCGGTTTCGACAGTAACCAGGCACAGCCGAGATGCCTCTCGGGCGGCGTCTAACTCCCGTGCTCTCAACGCCGGTGTTTTCTGAGCAACCGCGCGCGTTAGCAAGCGGGTGAATATGATCGGCACGAACCCATTATTGCAGCGCGGGATCGTCATGCACCCCAAGAATAGCCCTTGACTTGAAGCGAATAAAAGGCGAACATGGAGTTTGACCGCTTCGCAGGCTGTTGACAAGCCGCTGTTGGGAATCGCCCGCCAGGCGGCCGCCGGTGAACTGCTCGCCGAAAAGCGCCGCGTCGAGTACCGCAGTCTCCCTACGAAGTCATGGCTGAATCGCTGTCACTCCAGCCGCGTTCCCTTCGATTGGACAATCAATCCTTATCGCGGCTGCGAATTCGCCTGTCAATACTGCTATGCGCGTTATACGCATACCTATCTGGAACGTGACGATCCGGGTTCGTTTGAGACTGAGATTTTCGCGAAGTCATGGAATGCCGCCTCGTTTCGTAAGGAGCTCTGCCAGATTCGTTCCGGGCAGACGGTGGCTATCGGCACCGCCACCGATCCATACCAGCCGTCGGAACGCCGCTTCCATTTGACACGGAATGTCCTGGAGTGCCTGACGATGGTGCGCGGCATCCGGCTGTGTATCACCACCAAGTCCGATCTGGTCGGCCGAGATGCCGATCTCATTGCGAAGATCGGCCGCCAGAATCGCGTGCACGTTTCGATCACCATCACCACAGCCGACCCGGCGGTCGCGCGACTTACGGAGCCACTGGCTCCGCATCCGCACCTACGCTTCGGCGCTGTGCAGACGCTGCGCCGTCACGGCGTGGTTGCTGGAGTAACGGCAAGTCCCATCCTGCCTTACATCACCGATGGACGTGCCAGTCTGGAGGCAGTCGCCCGCGCGGCCAAGGAGGCCGGCGCCTGTCACTTTGGCGCGCAGGTTCTCTTTCTTCGCGACATCACGCGCACCACCTATTTCAACTTCCTCAAGCGATGCTTTCCGGCGCTGGTGCCGTGGTATGAGGCGAGCTTCCGTCAATCCTCGAGCCCGCAAGCCTCGTACTCGGCGCGAATAAAGAAACTGGTTTCCGAAGTTCGGGAACATTCCGGAATCGGTCGAATTGACTTGGAGTTCCCAAGGGGGGCGGCCGCGGTTTTTTTCGGCGATGCGCAATTGAGGCTGTTCGATGAGGGAAGTGGTGTCGGCCCTTGACGCGGTCTTCAGAGGCGAAGACCATCATAATTTACACGGTTCCGGTGGCGCGCGCTTTAGCCTGCGGCCCATTGGCGAATCGGCCTTGCGCGCACTGAATTGGCGCGAGCCGGGGCCGGCGGCCGCTTCAATGACGGACGGAGTCGAGGAACATGTGGTTCCCAGCATCGAAGCTTACTATTACGTTGATATCCGGCGGCGGCGGAGCTCCCGCGGGAAGGCTCTTGCCGGGTTCGTAAATCTGCAACGGCCTTACGTTCGCCCACAGCATCGTGATAAACGAGACGTCGTAGCCGCTGAAGGGGCTGTTTGAGATATAGACCTTGTCGTTCGGTCTAATCGGCGGACGAACTCTGTTGAAATCCTGAATAATCTGCCATGTCAGAGCGCCGTTCCTGAGCATGGGCTCCATTTCAAAGGATTGGGCGCGAAGGTTTCGCTGGATCAGCGGAACCGCCAGGCTCATGGCAAACGCGGCTTGCACACCAGCGCGAAAGTATCCTCCACCGTAGGGGATGACGTTGCCGATGAATCCGGCAAGGCAGATGGTTAGTTGCGCGGCGAACAGGCACCAACCAAGAAGGGGTATGTACAGGCATCCGCCGCCGCGATTGAGGAAAACGATAGGTAAGGGCGTCACTAACATGTACACCAATGCCAGGCCCAGCGAGCGGGAACGAAACATCGCCGCGAGCAAGGCAGCGGCCAGGATCAAGCAGGCGACATGAATCGGCTTTAAGTAGAACTGCCCGATCAGAAACTGATCGATGTAACCGCTCTGCGAGGCGAGGAAATGATTTACCGAGACCCCATGCAGCCTGTAGGTATCGATCTCGGTCAGCGCACCCGGCCCGTGACTCCAGGCCTGGTTGACGGGCGTCACTTCGACGTCCTTCAGCAGGTAGGGGTAAATTCCGCGCTCTTCGCCGGGCTGCCTCTTGCCATAGATATAAGCCACGGTCATCAATGTCAGCAGCAGAATTGGCCGCCAATTCTTCATTAGCGATCTGGTGGGGTGGTACAGAAGCTCATAGGCAAGCAGCAGCGGCGGCAGCGAGACAGCCATCTCCTTTGAACCTAGCGAGAGAGCGTATAACATTGCGACGACTGCGGCAGACCGTGGGTTGAGCCGTTCACCGTTGGAGCGCCGCCGGATATAAAGAAGAAGAGCCGCGGCGAAGAACGTGAAGCAGAGACGGTCATAAACGTACGCGCCGTTGTAATCCAGCCAGACCATCACCTTCTCCTGATAGCTGAAGAAAAAGGCGGATAAGTAGGCGACAACCAGCGAACCGGAAAGGCGGCGGAACAGGCAGAAGGCCAGCCAAAGGTTCAGCAAAAGGATGCACAGGTCAACGATGCGGAACGGAACATAGTGGAGCCCGAACAAGTTATAAAGGATCCAATAGTAGAGCTGGCCCACTGGCCGATAAAAACTGGTGAAAAAGGCGGCGGCCGAGCCGAGGATTTTCGGCAAGCCCGCTTCCCAGGCCCAGCCCATGTTCATCATTTCATCCGGCGCGAAGGGGGATTGCGGCACTTTCCAGTTGAACCAGGCGAAGTTCGCCAAAATGACGATCCATGCGCCGGCCTGAAGGAGCCAGCCGTTCCGCTTGGTTTCCTTCTCAAGCTGTGTTCCCGGTGGGCTTGTGTCCCTCAGCGCCTGCATATTTTGAAATTGTCGCAGACGAAGAGCCCGCCCCTCGGCGGCCGCCACGCTGCTTGACAAGCTGCCCTACGGGTCCATGATAAGAATCATGCGCCGTTGCCGGCTACTACCGGGGCACGCTGTTCGATTGGGCGGGCGTCTTCGTCGGCCTACAACTACTTTGGCCCCATAAGTATGCTCCTGTCCCCTTTAAGTGGATTGAGAACAGTGAAAACAGCGCGGTCGCGGCGTTCACGGTCGATGAGGGCATTGACTACACAGTGAGCTTTATGCGAGAGAAAAACTGCGCGGCAATATCCGGTGTGGGAACTCTCTTTCGAACCCACCACCGAGACACTGGTGCATTTGAACGTTCCATTCGATAAATTGTATGAGCCTATTCCCCAGGCGTCGCAGAAGCGCGTCCAGCCATACTTGGTGTCCTCATCCACGCGATTGGGATGGGGGCGAGTAAGCAAAAGCTCTACCCGCGGTTGCTGGACGTCAAGGTTAGAGCATTGCTTCCCGACTATAACCATAGCAGTCCTGGGGCCATGTGACCTCAAGCACACCCGGCCGGCGCGGCTTGACAAGCTGCCCAACAGGTTCATGATAAGAGTGATGCTGAGTTGCCGGTTGATCGCGGGCGTTCTTTTAACGGGCGCCGTTATCGTTGCCGCGGACGCTCCAGTTCCGCCCCAGGCCGCCATCTCTAACGGCGTGATTGAGGCCAAGCTCTACTTGCCTGATGCCGAAGCCGGTTACTACCGGGGCACACGCTTCGATTGGGCGGGCGTCTTCGCCAGCCTCACCTACAAAAGCCACAACTATTTTGGCCCATGGTTCGAACACTATGATCCGAAAATCCATGACGCCATCAGCGGCCCGGTGGAGGAGTTCCTTTCCGGCGCCTCCGCCATCGGTTACGAAGAAGCCAAACCTGGCGGAACTTTCATCCGTATTGGGGTGGGCCTCCTCCGCAAGCCCGCGGAAGAGAAGTTCGATCGCTTCAAGACGTACGAAATTGCCGGCAACGGCGCGTGGAAAGTGGAGCGAGAGACTGACCGTATCGTTTTTCATCACCGCGTTGAAGATCCAACCTCCGGCTACGCCTACTCCTACACCAAGACAGCGCGCCTTGAGCCCGGCAGGCCTGTGCTGATCCTGGACCATACGCTTCAGAACACTGGCACAAAGACCATATCCACCGAGGTCTACGATCACAACTTCCTGGTGATCGATGGCACGCCGACCGGCCGAGACTTCACCCTCACATTCCCTTTCACAGTGACAGCCACAGGAGAGCTGAACGGCTTCGTCGAAACGCAGGGCCGGCAGCTCGTCTATATCAAGGACATCGGCCCCAGAGAAGCCGAAGGCCAGTTCGTAATGGCTGAGCTCAAGGGCTACGGCGCTTCAAAGGCCGACTACGACATTCGCGTAGAGAACCACAAGACCGGCGCGGGCGTCCACATTACGGGTGACCAGCCCCTCTTTAAGGTCCTCTTCTGGTCAGTGAACACGGTGCTTTCGCCCGAACCGTATCTCCATTTCGAGATCAAGCCCGGTGAGACGGCGAAGTACCGGATCCGCTATGAGTTTTATGAAACCGGCCCAGGGAACAGATAGCTTTCCAGGCGGCCGGCGCCTTACATCGCGGGTGCAATCCGGTAGAAGCCGGAGGCATGCGGCTTCACGCTGAATTCCTGGCCATTTTCCACGGCGCCCATATCATGCTTCGCCCACAGGTCCCGCACTGCGCATTTCGCCGGCAACCCTAAGCTGGACCAATCCACTCGAATCGATTCATCGCCCGAATCTCCGATATTGAAAACGGCTAGGTACTTCGCCTTGGGGCCAGGCAGTTCGGCTACCCATGCGACTTGGTTACCCTTGGCAAATAATTGCTTGCTGGCCGTCGCGCGCTGATTCACCGCCAGCACCTCGTCGTTGTTTATCAAGGAGAGGGTGAAATCGTCATTGTCCGGCAAATTTCCCCCGAACATGAGGGGAGATCGGGCAATAGACCACAGCGTGATGAGCATGGTTTGCTCGTCGTGAGTCAGCAAAGACATGCGCGGGTCGCCGCGCTCGGCGCGAATCCCAATGTGGCCCAGAGGCAGCATGTCGCCATCGGGCCAGCGTCCTGGTTTGACGTACGGATTCCAAACGTCAAAGCGCTTGAATTGAGCCTTCAAGTCAGTCCACTTATCCCAGAAATCGTTCGAGATGCGCCACATCTGGGCGTGCTCCTGCAGGAACGCCGCTTTGCTCGCATCGCGCGTTCCGGGAGACAAACTCAAGACGATAGGGCGTCCGCTTTTCTTGATGGAATCGCTCAACGCGGTGATCTCAGTGCTGTGGTCGCCTTTGGGAGGAAAACCGAACATATCGTCGGCCTTGATGAAGTCGAGGCCCCATGACTCATATAGCTGAACGATAGAGTAATAATAGGCCTGCCCACCCTTGCCGATGTCAACGCCATACATGTCGCTGTTCCAGGGACAGATCGAGTCTTTGTTGGCGATCTCGGCCGCTGTCAACTTGCTGTTCAAAATGGGAAGATTGGCGTCCACGGCTTTGCGCGGGATACCGCGCATAATGTGGATGCCGAACAGCAGCCCTTTCGAGTGGACGTAATCTGCCAGGGGTTTGAAACCGTTTCCGTTCGCCGAGGAAGGGAAGCGATTGGGCGCGGGAATCAGGCGTCCGTACCGGTCCATGGCCAGATCCGCATTGGGACGGTAGCCGTGCGTTTTGGGATTCTGTTCTGACCATTGAATGTCCACCACAATGTACTGCCAGCCGTGGCTCTTAAGGTTATGAGCCATGTAATCGGCGTTGGCCTTAACTTCGTCCTCTGTCACAGTGGTGCCAAAGGAATCCCAACTGTTCCAGCCCATAGGCGGCGTGGGCGCAAGCGGCGCCTGCGCATCCGCCAAGCCTGAAAAAGCCGCGAGCAGAAACATCGTTGTAACAAGTTGTTTAATGAGGCGCATTTTCTCTCGATATTGTTTAACACATTTTGTAAGCACGAAACAGTCCTCGTTGGCATCGACCTTCGCCAGATTCGCGAAGTGAGATAGGGCAGCGCGGATCGGGTCCGGCGATGGCGCTCAAGAAGAGCGCGGCGTCTTCCACGTTTCTCGCCATGGGACCGGAAACAGCGATGGTTTGCCAGCCTGAAGAAGCAACGCGCCCGGGCGAAACGCGAAACCCGACCACGTTCGAAAAACCAGCAGGATGGCGAAGCGAGCCGCCGGCAGGCGCCGGGTGAGAAGCTAGGAGTTTGCATGCGCGATCCGAACGAGCCGTTTGCGAATCTTCGAGCCTTGGACATTCTGGCCATTGCCGCGCATCCCGATGATGTGGAACAGACCTGCGGCGGCACCATGATCCGGATGGCGGAACAGGGGTATCGCACGGGCGTGCTGGATTTGACGGCGGGCGATATGGGCACGCGGGGCACCTCTGAGCTCCGGATTGAAGAATCGCAAGCCGCGGCAGGGCACCTGCTGCTTTCGTGGCGGCAGAATCTGAAGTGGCCGGATGCGCGGCTCGAAAATACAATCACGACGCGAATGACCATGGCCGGCGTGATCCGACGGATTCGTCCGCGCACCGTGATTCTGCCCTATTGGACAGGGCGCCATCCGGACCACTATCGCGCGGCCGAGATCGGCTATGAAGCGTGCTTCCTGGCCGGACTGCGTAAGCTCGAGGAAGAGACCGAACCGCACCGGCCGTTCAAGATCTTGTATTCGTCTCTCTATGCAAATGTGACGCCGTCGTTTGTGGTGGATATTACGCGGCAGTTTGAGCGGAGAATGGCGGCACTGCTTAGCTATAAGAGCCAGTACGGTGATTCGGCGGAAGGCTCGGACTTATTTCCGGCACAGGCCGAGGTGGAAGAACGCCTGGCATCGGTGGCGCGTTTTTACGGCAACCTGATCGGCGTGAAGTATGGCGAGCCATTTGTGGTGAAAGAATCGATGCAAGTGGATGATGTTGTGAATATGGCCGTGCGGAGTATCTAACCTATGAAGTCAGGCAGAGTGGCTTGGGTTGTTGGGTGCGTAATCGCCGCCGGTTGTTCGGCGATCGCAGGCCGCGCGGCCGACGTTCCGCAAAAGGCCGCGGCCATCCAATCGGATGTGTTGACGAATCTGCCTGCCGGCAAGTATCCGAGACCGCTGAAGTGCGATTCGCAGGGCAACATGTATGTGCTGGGCCCGGTACCCAATTCGGGGGAAGCCACCGGGCTGGCGGGGATTCAGGTGACCCGGCTGGACGCCACCGGCAAACTGGTTGCCACCTTTCCGCCTCAGTTGCCGAGCGGCATAGAAGGTCCGGCCCGCTTCGTCGACTTCGCCGGCGATGGGACGGGCGGCGCCTTCGGGCTCATCGATTCAATGCAGGAAACAGGTGGCGTCCCGAAGAAACGAAGCGGTCCTTACCTCGCGAAGTTCAGTTCCGACGGGAATGTGGATTCGGTCAGCACGATGGATATCGGCGACCGGCTGATTCCCAGGCGCCTTGAGGCAATGGCGGCGGGGCAACTGTTTGTGGCGGGCGTCGACCGCATAGACCGGTCGATGTCGGCGGCGATCTTCGATTCGAATGGCCGCAACCCAACGAAGGTGGAGGGCACGGCAAGGCTGGAAAAGACGCTGACCGGAGATGCCCTGTCGGCGCTTCGCGAGTCCCTGCGGGAGGGCAGTGTGGCGGCGGGGACCGATGGCTACGTGTATGTGGTAGGCCGTTCCCCGCGTCCGGTGGTGCTGGTGATCTCGTCGAACGGGCAGTTGATCCGCTACTTTTTCGTTCGACCGCCCGATCCCAATTTCACGGCGGTTGGCGCGTTGCAGAACGGCACCCGATTAGCGATCGCGTTTGCGGCGAAGGGCAGCGGAGACGCCAGCGTGATTCGCCTGGTGGATACAACCACTCGCGAAGTGCAAGCGGACTACGTACTGGGCAGCCAACTCAAGGGTCAACTCGTATGTTATGCCGCAAACGGAAGCTTCTCGATTCTGATCACGGAAGGCGACGGAGACCGGTTCCGATTGAAAACCGTTGCGCCCTGATCGTGAAGTGACCAACATCCTCAGAACGGAACATCCTCGTCGGTAATGTGCATGGGGTCATCGGAGGGATCGGCGCCCGAGGGCCTGCTTTTGCCCGGCGCCCCTGAGCGCGACGCCGCTGCTCCATAGGCTTGGCGAGCGCCGCCGCCTTCGGTATCGCCACTGCCGGCGTTATCGCCCCGGCTACCCAGAAGGATCACTTCGTCGGCCACCACCTCCGTGCGATATACCTTCTTGCCGTCCTTATCGTCGTAGTTGCGCGTGCGGAGGCGGCCTTCGACGTAAACCTGCGTTCCCTTGTTGAGGTAGTTGGCGAGATTTTCGGCGCGCCATAGCACCACATCCGACCAGTCGGTTTCCTCCTTCCATTCCTGGGTCTGTCTGTCCTGCCAGCGTCGCGACGTGGCCACGGAAAAGCTCGTCACCGGGATACCGGCAGGGGTGAAACGCGTCTCTGCGTCCTTACCCAAACGACCAACGAGAATCACTTTGTTTACACTGCGGGAAGCCATGATGGTTGCACTGTAACACAGGCTGCCACGCCAAACCTGCGGCGGCTTTTCCGACAGAATGGGAGGAATTTCCAGGGTGCGGCATCCGATCCCGGACCGAAGCGCAGGACTGGAGTTCGCCGGGACTTTTGACGATGTTTCAAGCAGAGGTTTTGGTTTGAATCCGCACTTAAGAGTGGACCGACACCCTAGGGAGCGAGGGTGGCTTCTTGCGCGTCGCAGAGGTTGGGAATTTTTCCGCTTCTTAATATTGTTTAGCAATTCCGTCAAAAGTCGTCCATAATAGTGAGCTACCGGGGCGGACGCTGCCCCTGGCTCAGCTAATGCTGGGAGAGATTGTGTCGTCAACACTCGGTCGATCTGTTTCTTCGCGGGTTGTGAGCCCTGAGGAGTGCGGTTCTGGACGCTTTCGCACGCTGAACGGCGAAACGGACCCGCAGCCTTGCCGCTCAACCCTACCGGCGCTGCCGCTTCACATCCTGGTCCAATTGCTGTCACGCCTCGGGCTTTCGGGTCTCGGAGCGATCGTCTTCTGCTTGGCTCTGGCGGCACAGACCGTCGTACGGCCGGCAGAACCAGGCGGGCCCATTTCCATGCTGCCGTCCGATTTGGCGATCCTGGAGGCTAATGAGGCTCGCAAGGATCTGAATTGCACACTGACTCCCAAGAAAAACGCCGATCTTGGTTTTGACCTCCGCTTCCACGCCGCTTATGACGTCAGCATTCCCCTGAAAGAGTTGGATGGAGGGGACGACATGCTGACAATTGTCTTTCGTGTTTTCAAGGATGGCGACGCGATTCACCCGCGGTACTTTACGCAGCACATCCTGGTTCCTCCTATTGAAGAGAACGCCCGCGGCGAAGCACTCCTGCAAGGTGGGTTTGACCTCGGCGAGGGCTCATTTCACGTGGATTGGCTGATGAGAGACCGCTCAGAGCGGGTTTGCTCAACTGCCTGGGCCACGGAGGCTTCCCTTCCCTCCCGCGACCGGGAGATGTCTATTTTCATGAAGCCGGGCCAGATTGACCAGTCTCAGTTTGAGGCGTTCGTCGATGACCCCGTCATCCATCGGTTCGATTCGACGCCGGAGCCGCTGGACGTTAAACTGCTGGTTAATTTTGCACCGCAAGACAAAGAGGCAGCAATACTTAAGCCAATTGACACCGCGGCGCTGTTGAGCATTTTGAAAGCAATCGATCACGACTCGCGCATCGGACATCTGTCGCTGGTGGCGTTCAATCTACCGGAACAACGAGTGATTTTCCGGCAGGAGCAGGCCAGTCATATTGATTTTGAGGGCCTTGGTAAGGCCCTTCAGGATGTTAAACCGGGGATCGTGGATCTAGCCCGGCTCGCACAGAAGCACGGACAGACGGAGTTTCTCTCCTCGCTCCTCGAAAAGGAGGTAGGAGTGGCAGCCAAACCCGACGCGGTGATCTTTGCCGGACCGAAGGCCATCTTGGACGCCGATGTACCCCAGGAGGATCTGAGGCGCATCGGAGAGATTGAATGCCCCGTGTTCTATATGAACTACAACCTGTACCCTCAGGCGATTCCCTGGAAAGATTCGATCAGCCACGCCGTGAAGTACTTCAAGGGGACAGAGTATACGATTTCGAGGCCGCGCGACCTGTGGTTTGCCACCAGCGAGATGGTGAACCGAATTGCCAGATCCAAGCACCTGAAAACCAGCGCATTGACGCTCGACACAAGGTAGGGTCATGGGGCATAATTTCAGTTATCGTGACGATGGTCCGAAGATCTCGTGTGGGGGTGGCCGTCCTGGCGGCGATGGCTGCCGTGGCGCCGCTTAGCCACGCGCAACTCTTTGGCCGCAAGCGAACTGACCTCACCACCTCCAGCCCGGATTTCAAAAAGAGCTTAGCGCCCTACGTCACGTCGCCGCAATACGTGGTGGACCGGATGCTGGAACTGGCGAAGCCCAAGCCCGGCGAGACCTTGTACGATCTGGGCTGCGGAGATGGGCGCATTCTCATTACGGCGGCTCAAAAGTATGGTGCCAGGGCGGTAGGCATCGAACTTTCCGAAAGGCTGGTGAAACAGGCTCGCCAGAATATCAGCGACATGCATTTAGAGGGACTGGCCAGGGTGGAGCAAGGCGACATCATGCAGTCGGATATATCCGGGGCTGATATCGTGACGCTTTATTTGACCACTACCGCCAATGAAACGCTTCGGCCGGTTCTGGAGCGCAGCCTGAAGCCGAACACCCGGGTGGTATCTTACGACTACCCGATTCCGGGATGGAAAGCGATTGACCAGATGGACCGGCAAAAGAACGGACAGAGCCACCCGATCTACCTCTATCAGGTTCCAGCGTCGTTCAAGCAGTAGGCCCATTTGAACGAACCGGCCTTTGATGTGGTCGGCATTGGACTCAATGCCACGGACACCCTCCTGTTGGTTGAAGAATTCCCGCCCTATGCCGGCAAGGTGCCCTTTAGCCGTGAGATTCTGAGCCCGGGTGGCCAGGTGGCCTCTGCCATGGTGTGTTGTGCGAGGCTGGGCCTGCGCGCCAAGTACATCGGGAGCATCGGAGACGACCTGCGCGGACAGATCCAGCGCGAGAGCCTGGACGGCACGGGTGTAGACACGTCAGGCTTGATTGTGCGCTCCGGCTGCCCGAATCAGACGGCTTACATTCTCATCGACCAGCGAACAGGCGAGCGGACAGTGCTTTGGCACCGGGGCGATTGTCTACGGCTGGAGCCGGGCGATTTGCAGGCGGAGGACATTCGTAACGCACGGATGCTGCATCTGGACGGCTGCGACACGGAAGCGGCTGCCCACGCCGCCTCGATCGCCCGGAAGGCCCGGATTCCGGTTTCGGTGGATGTCGATACCGTCTATGCGGGGTTTGAGGAAGTGCTGAAGAACACCACCCACTTAGTGGCGAGCTCGATCTGGCCGGGACGATGGACGGGCGAGCGGAATTCATTTGTGGCGCTGCAGCGGTTGCGGCGTGAATACCGGCTCACCGTGGCGGCGATGACGCTGGGCGATTATGGATCGCTGGCGCTAGCGGACGGGCAGTTTCATTATTCACCGGCGTTCCAGGTGCACTGCGCGGATACAACCGGCGCGGGCGACGCTTACCACGGCGCTTTCTGCTACGCAATGCTGCGGGGCATGCCGATCGCGGAAGCGCTGGACTTTTCGAATGCGGCGGCGGCCCTGAACTGTACGGCTATCGGTGCGCGCGGTCACATTCCAGCGCTCGCCGAAGTGGAGAGCCTGATGGCGCGGGCCGCGTCGGGCGAGGTGGCTCGGCGCATTGACGTAAACATCGCCGAAGAAGCTAAATCTCATCCGCCGGGTGCGGCGGCGCGATAGCTGAGTACACCATTTCGCCTACACGCTCTCGTATCGAGTCGTGGCGCGGGTATTTAGATCGGGATACTTGCCCTGCGTTCGGGTCCCCTTCCGGGTCAGACACCTTCTCGCGTCCGTGCCCTTGCGTTTCGCAGTCCAGGAAATCCGCTTCAAAGATCGGCTCCGGAATCAACAGAGCCGCCATCTGCACGACCCGGTCTCGCACCGTCGGGATGTCAGTAGGCGTGGGTGCGTCGGTACGTCTCCAGGATTTTCGCACTTTCTCCGGCAGCCACCGCGGGGGGGCCGGCGGCCACACGGCCCGAGCGTTACACTTAACTAGACGGCGATGGGGTTCGCCAAAACCGCCTGAAAGGGCTGATGACTCCTACCATCCTTATGGCGGGAGTTTGCATTGCAGACAGTACTCCTGATTTCAATCGGCGCCATTCTCGGGGCAAACCTGCGTTACTTCGTCGCGCAATATGTCGCGCGGCTGATTCCGTCCAGCTTCCCTCTGGGTACACTCATCATCAACTTCACCGCCAGCTTTGTTCTGGCCTTCTTCCTGATTTGGACCAGTGAGCGCGTGCTGGCCGATCCCCGCTGGCGGCTCTTCGTTGCCGTCGGCTTCTGCGCCACTTACTCCACCTACTCAAGCTACGCTTTTGAGTCTTTCGCGCTTTTTGAGAGGGGCCAGTTCATGCTGGCGGCGCTGAATGTTCTGGCTTCGAACGTTGTCTGCTTCATCGCCGTTCTACTGGGCGCTGTGTTGGCCCGCAGTCTCTGACCCGAAGGGGGCTCCGTGAAGACCGCCGTTCAAATAACCATCTACCTGAGCGAATCCGACAATTGCGAAGAGATTCTAACGATGCTTTCCAGGGAAAAGGTGGCCAGCGCCTGCGCGTTCCATGCGATGGGCGGCTTCAACGGCGGAAATCGCATGCGCATGTCGAGCCTGGTCGAGGCGGGCGGCGACTTGCCGGTGGTCATCGTCTTTGTGGATCTGGCCGAGCACGTCGATCGCGTGCTTCCCAAGCTGTTTGCGCTGGCCCCGCACCGGCTGATCGTGCGTGAGAACGTCGCCATTGAACAGGGCAACCTCGAATAGAGCTCCCCGCGGCAGTCAAGGGCGGACTCCCAGTGCGACAATCGTGTCGTCAATCGAATTGACGACTATGGATGCTCCCTTTGAGTACACGCGCCGCCCTGTCGCTTACCGGGATGAGGCTTTCCTCGATAGTCCCGAGGCGCGCCCGCTGCGAATTGTTTCTGAGTATCTCTGGCCCCTCGCGCATTTTCATGAAGAAAAGATTCAGGACACTATCGTCTTCTTCGGCTCCGCCCGCATCCGGGAAACAGGCCCGCACTGCCATTACTATGATGAAGCGCGCCGGCTCGCGCGCCTGGTCACCGAGTGGAGCAGAAGCATCGAAGATGGGACACACCGCTTCGTCGTATGCTCAGGCGGCGGACCGGGCCTCATGGAAGCCGCCAATCGGGGCGCCACGGACGCCGGCGGCAAGACCATCGGCCTGAACATCGGCCTCCCGTTCGAACAACGGCCCAACCCCTTCATCACCCC
>CAJCIT010000033.1 GCA_903970405.1 Acidobacteriaceae bacterium
GAACTTTCCTTCCATGGTTCATCAAGCCAAGCTGCGGAATCTACAGAACCGCTTAGGATTTGTTCTTCAGGTGTCCGGAGCCGATTCGCCAGAACTCAATGAGGCCATTCGCGAACTGGAACGGGCCAGACTGCTTGAGGAACTCCTGGGACCGCTAGGCATGGTGCGAAGCGGGGCTGCCGGCTCTATTGCGGTGGCGGCTGCGCAGGGTTCGGCGCGTCGTCCGAGCCGTCAAACTTAATCACGGAGCCGACATCGAACTTCTTGTACTCACGAAACGACACTTCGTTCCTGCTTCGTTCGAGCCCGGCTCGCATCTCGACCACTGCCGTAAGCGGACACATATATTGGTTGCCGCCGATCTCGACGTTGTCGTAATCGAGACGCGTCGAGGCCGCCTTAATGGGGAAGGATTCCGGAATGTTCACGGCTTCCGCGGTCAGGCGAACCATCTTGTTCTCCTTGGCGTCCCAGTAAACCAGGCCGCGATAGGCGGTGACGATTTCCTGTTGTTCCGGTGTACCCTGCATCCACGTGACGCGGTAAGAGGAGTCGGCCTGTTCAATGGAAT
Organism: Acidobacteriaceae bacterium; assembly: GCA_903970405.1. GTDB lineage: Bacteria > Acidobacteriota > Terriglobia > Bryobacterales > Bryobacteraceae > CAJCIT01. The sequence goes on from CAJCIT010000033.1 coordinate 572, forward strand.
AGTTGAAGACGGCCACCGTTCTGCCGCGAATGGTGCGCCAATATTGCCAGCCGAATTGAGCTTGGCTCGACGGGCGGAAGATGCCAACCATTAGGCTGCCGAACTCGCCCTGCGAAGTGGCGCCGCCAAGCTTATCCATCGGAAGCTCCTTTAATTGGCCATTGACGCTGATGGTCTGATACTCCTCACGGTGGTCGTGATAACTGAGTTTGGCGTTAATCGTGTCCTGGGTGTGCCAAATGTCGGACGCCCCTTGCTGCACGTAACGCTTGGTGACCTGTAGGCAGACGAAGTTCGGCAGGTTGCCGGTATAGCTTTCGGCGTAGCCACGCATGTCGTCCAGCATCCTCTCACGGGTGACGGAGTCAGGCGGGGGCGGACCCTGCGGCCGAATCGGAGTCTCGGCGGATTTTTCTTGGAGTTCAACGGCGCCGAGAGGCGAAGTGGCTGGGGGCTTCAGGGCGGCAGACTGCTTCTCAAGTGTTTCAAGCGCCTGGACCACGCGCGGGCCGATGCCTTGGCGGGCGAGGCTGTCGACAATATCGGGCGTGAGTTTCTCAGTGAGTTGAACGTGCTTGAGGTAGTCGAGGACCTTCTTCTCGTCAAGATCCTGCGCGAGTGCCGAGCGAACGAACTGCACAAGTTGGCCGATGGCGATGCGGTCCTGGCCGGCCCCAGGCAGGCAGGAGCAGAGCAGAAGCAGAAAGACACGAAGCCGCACGTTCCTAGCATGACGCAGACCGTAGGGTTGCCGAACCAAACCACCGCTAGCCACCGGGTGGGGCGGTTACCATCGGACGAAGCACGTCAGCGCTGAGTTGTATTCGGTCCGGGCCTGGGGAGCGAAGCGCCGGGGAGAGAATACCAACGCCCTAGCCCGTTCGCTCGTGCATTTGATAAATGAAGGAGTAGAAGCCATGAGTACGAAGAGCCGCGAGATTCAATTGGTGAGCCGGCCGAAAGGTGAACCCGCCCCCGAATGCTTCGCCCTGGTGGAGCGGGACCTGCCCGATCCGCAGCCGGGCCAAGTGCTGGTCCGCAATCGGTACATTTCGGTGGACCCTTACATGCGCGGACGGATGAACGATGTGAAGTCGTACCTGCCTCCCTTCCAATTGAATGAAGCGATGACCGGTGGGGCGGTGGGGACAGTAGTGAAATCGGCCGAAGCCTCGCTGCCGGAGGGAACGGCTGTCCTGAGCATGTATGGCTGGCGGGAGGCGTATGTCTCGTCGCCCATCGGTCTGCAGGTAGTGGATGGAAGCGAGGCGCCTCTCGCCAGCTACCTGGGCGCGCTCGGCGTTACGGGTCTGACGGCGTGGATAGGCCTGTTCCGCTGCGCCTCCTTAAAGGACGGTGAGACCGTATTTGTGTCAGGCGGCGCGGGCGCGGTGGGCTCCATCGCCTGCCAGCTCGCTCAGCTGCATGGGTGCCGGGTTCTGGCGAGCGCCGGTTCGGCGGAGAAGGTTCGGTTCTTAGAGGATGAATTGAAAGTGAACTACGCGTTCAGCTACCGGGATGGCGAGCCGGCGGATCATTTGAAAGACGGCGCTCCCGGTGGGATCGATGTGTACTTCGACAATACCGGCGGACCGCAACTCGAGGCCGCGCTCTGGCATATGCGCCCCTACGGCCGGATTGTGCTGTGCGGCGCCATTTCGGGGTACAACACGCCCGTTCCCGGTCCGCGCAACCTCGCTCTCGCCATCGGCCGCCGTTTGACTTTACGGGGCTTCATTGTCTCCGATCACCTTGCCGAGATGCCGGCGTTTCTGGCGGAAGCGATTCCGGCTTTGCAACAAGGGAAGCTCCTGAACCGGGAAACGGTGGTTGAGGGGCTGGAAAACGCGACCGAGGCCTTTCTGGGTCTGCTGCGTCCGGGGGATTCGCATGTGGGCAAGCTGGTGGTCAAGGTATCGTAACCGCTTGGCGAATACCCCGGGGTTTTACTCCCGCAGTCCGGAACCGCTCCCGGTAGAAGTATTTCGTCACACTATATGCATGCAGCAGTGGCACTAAAGAGACCTCATTTGTGCGTTGGCGCAAGTTATTGAAATTGAAAGGGACGGTCCCTAGCCCTATTAATTGTGGGATTGTAAACTGCGTCGAGCATTGACATACGTAATGCCAGGCGTTAACCTGAACCTTCGCTAATCACTGTCTAGAGCACCGAAATGACCGCCGGTGAGGGGGCACTCAAGACCAGGCGGCACTCCGGAGAGGATGAAGATGAACCAGCAGTATTTGATCCTCGAACTTGTCCATTCAATTCATGGGCAAGTGAAAAGGATCCACATCACAAAACGGGCTTTATGCTGGGCAGCCTGTACGCTGGCGGTTTTGCTGCTTGCGTTTGTGGGCGTTGCGTCCAGCTATTTGAGAATGTCATGGAAGGTCGCAAACTACAACGCGCTGCGCAGCGATTTTGAGCAACTCAGGAAGAACTACCAGGAATTGCAGCGGCAGTCGAAGCAGCAGAAGGAGCAGGTGGCCACTCTGCAGACGCTGGCCACGGAAGTGTCGGCCGCCTACGGCATTAACAGCCCTACCGCTTCGGCGGAAGAGTTGGCGGTGGCGAATCCATTGAACCCGACTGTCCAGCAGAGCATTTCGGAATACAACTTCCTGAAGAGCCAGCATGACTCGCAGCTATTTCACCGCTATCCCCGGCTGTGGCAGGTAAATACCGAACCCAGTCTGTGGCCCGTGAACGGAACTGTAAGAAGCGCGTTCGGCGGCCGCAGCGACCCCTTCTCAGGAGAAGGCGGCTTTCACACCGGTGTGGATCTGCAAGCGGCGGTGGGTACGCCGGTGCACGTGACGGCGGACGGCGTGGTGTCGAAAACGGAGTATGACGGCCGTTACGGAAACCTGCTGGTGGTGGATCACGGCAACGGGATGCAGACTTGGTATGCGCACCTTTCGAAGTTTAAGGTTACGCCGGGGCAGGAAGTGCGCCGCGGCGAAGTGGTGGCGCTATCCGGCGGCACCGGACGCGTAACGGGCGCGCATCTGCACTATGAAGTTCGCCGGGGCGGAACGGCGGTGAATCCGTATCAGTACCTGGTCAAGGCGGCGGTCTCAATGCCCACACAGCCGCCGCATAGCGATCTCGGGTTCTAAGCCCGGCGTTCCCGCCTGCGCTTCCGAGCCGCGACCGTCAGGGAGCGACCGGTTGTCGCTGCCATGTGCTGTGCCGATCCGACTCGGCGGCTCGGTCGGCGTTGGCACGACTGTCTAACTCCAACTTCACCGTCGTCACCGGCGTGCGGCTTGGCACAATAGAGGCAGATGACGCGCCGGCAACTGATCGGGTTCGCTTTTGCCGCGGCGGGTCCCGTCTCCGCATTGGGCTTGGCGTCTCCGGCGATTGCGTTTCAGGCGGCGCGGGCGCAACCCAAGAAAAAGCAAAGCGCGCTGCCTTCGCTCGGAGATTTCGTCCCCTATACTGACCCGTCCACTGAGAACTTGGTTGTCCGGCTGACAGATCCAGAGCGCATGTCCGTGATGCCGCCTTCCCAGAATCGCCACGTCTCGTCCGAATCGCGCTTCCTGATGTTCAGCAGCGACCGGTCCGGCAACATGAGCCCCTATCGCCTGGATTTGCGTACCGCCGAGCCAAGACAACTGGCCGAAGGCGCTGGCTATCAACCTTCCTCCCTGAGTATTGACTGGCAGGAGAAGCGGGCCTTGTTCTTGAGCGCCAAGCGGCTGATGCGAGTGAGCCTCGACAGGCTCAGGGCGGAGACGTTGGCCGATGAGGTCGATGGCTTCCACATCAATGCGCCGTTGAATGAGATTGTGGTGCTGCGGCAAGGGCGCCTGCAGCGCCTGGGCGTGAACGCGCCGCCTCTGGCCGATCAAGTGACGGAGCGCGGATTGGTGAGTCCGAACGGCGCTTCCTGTTGTTTCCTGCGCGCGGGAGAGGGCGGGGAATGCTCGCTGTGGGTTGTGGCCATGAGCGGCGGGGGCAAAGCGGCGCGCGTTGCGGCCGGGCCGATTTCAAACCCGTGCTGGAACCCTGACAGCCAGACGGTGCTGTTTCTAAAGCAAGGCATGATCGGCGAGGCGCCGGTGTCGGAACTGAGAGAGGCTTTGCTCGACGGCAGCGGTGACCGCTTTGTGACGCAGACAAATCAGTTCGCCTCGTTCTGCCCGAACGGAGACGGCAGCGTGGTGGTGGGCGCCAGCCGCAGCAAAGCGCAGCCGCATGTGATCATCACGCTGCGGTCGGCACGCCGGGACATGACGCTCTGTGAACATCGCGCTTCGCGGCCGGAAACGGTGCAGCCGGTGTTTTCACCCAACAGCCGGCGCGTGTACTTCCAGAGCGATCGCGACGGGAAGCCGGCATTGTACGCCGTGAACGTCGAGTCCCTGGTGGAGCCGACCGATGGGACGGCCGCTTAGTTTCCAGTTGGGATCTATTGGGCGGCGGCCGGCGCACCTTGCCCTATTCGCGTCGCCTCTGGAACCTCAAGAAGCGCGCCGCAGGTCACGTCGTAGATGTAGCCATAAATGGGTATCGATTTCGGCACCATATAGTGGTCCCAGGATTTCAGACCAGGCAATAAGAGTGACGCACGTCAACCAGGCGTGGAGTTCAGACATCACTTACACCCGGATGGCGGGCGGATTTGTCTACTTGGTGGCGGTCATGGACTGGAACAGCCGGTTCGTGCTGAGCTAGTCGCTA
>CAJCIT010000034.1 GCA_903970405.1 Acidobacteriaceae bacterium
CCAGCCGGGAGATCCGGCGCACCATCTCGACGGCGAGGTGATTTATGAAGGCCAGGGCTCAAATGCAGGCCTCGAAGCGTTGAACATCAGGGGTGTCCTTGAAGCCAGCGGCATCACGGTTTTTGGCTCGGAGGTTGAGCCTTATCATTCGCTACCGGTGGTGTTGCACGTTCCCAAGGACCAGTTGGCGCGCGCCAGGCAGATCTTGTCCGAAGCACGGGCGGCGGGTCCGGAAGCGGCGGAAGCAGCCGAGTTGGCAAGTGAGAGTGCAATGCCGGCGGGTGCCGGGGAATAGCGCGCGCCGCAAGGCGACCCTACTTCAGGTAGAACCGCAAACCGCCGTAAACGCCGTACACCAACTGCGAGAAGTACTCCTCCCCCTTGGGCGAGGTTTTGTAGTAAAAGGCCTTCTCGCCAACCCGCAGTTCAAAATGCCTATGAATCCGAAGGGCGGCTGTAACGTCGGCGTCCCATTGCCCGGCGTGTTTCGGTATGCCAAAACCCGAAGTCTCCGCTTCCAGCCGGAACGACTTCGTGACAGGATATTCAACCTTCAAACCGAACGTGGGATACACAATGTCATGTGAGCCAGTCGCTGTGGTTTCCACCGCGTTACCGTTCGAATCCACATTCGCTTTGAACGGAGCGTCAATCACGGTCTTCACGTTCGTGTATTGAACCTCATACAGGGTATACAGCCGCCACTTCCTGGTCTCGGGCGGCCATGGCAGCGAAAAGTACTCATACGAGATGCGCACGTTGTCCAAGGTGTAGCTTGGCGAAAGGAAGTCGCCAGTTAAGAAGCCGGTAGTGAAATAGGAACTGGGAATGGCGGTGAGCGTGGCAGTACCGTTGCCATGGACTTGGAAAGCGCTGATCCGGATGTCGCTGCGGCTGGGAAGCGGAATAACGACTTGCGCCCCGAGGCCATCCGTCGACTTGCCCGGATAATCCAAAACCGAATTGCCGGCAACGTCGTAGGCGGCGCCACCTCGCAAGGTGGGTAAGCCGTTCGCCAGCCAATAATCGAATTCGAGCGAATACGTTTGATCGGTCCGCGACGGATCGGGTGCTTCAGGGAGCGGCTTTGCGATCCCCGGTTGAGCAGGCGATTTCGGAGCGGCCGGCGGTGCCCCCGGACTAGTCTGCGGCGCTGGCGCCCCTTGCGGCGGAGTCGGGGTTGTACCCGGTGCGGGTGTACTTTGCTGAGCACCCGCCACGTGCGCGAATGCGAGTCCAACTCCCAGGGCTAAGCTCAGCCAATATGAACGTAATCTCACAGTGCTCTCTTTCCGGCTCTCAAACATGACATATTCAGGAAACCGCGGCGTCGGCCGTTTTCGCGCGACGATGGCGGCAAGCTCTCCTCGGAGGAGCCCACCCTTGAAATCGATCGGGGGGATCGATCAGGCAAGGAGGGGAGACGTTGGCGCTGGCGATCCGGTTGCAACACCCGCCCACATCGACCCGCCGGCGAACTGCTTAGCGCCACTCCGTCCGGTCCATGTCTCAACCAAGCGCCAGGCCGGTTCGTGGGAACCCCTGTCTTACTTTCCTCTGATCAGCATAGCGTCCCGCTCTGCCGGCGCGGCAGATCACCCCTGATAAGGCGCCGGATTCAAGGGCGGATACAGTAGTATCTGGCCACTGAGTCAACTCCCTTGGCGCACGGACGCGCGACTCCACCATGTCGAAAACGAAGACGCTTATTCTCTGTCCCCCAGACGCATATTTTTTACCGATTTTCGATCCGCTTCGCGACCGTGCCGAATTGTTCATCGGGAACCAGCGCGCCTTCCTTTCCGCTCACGTTGGCGACGCCGAAGTGATTGTGAATTCGGGCCTCACTGGCAAGGGAACCCACCTGCGCGACCTCTGGCCCGAGGCGAAGGCTGTGCGCTGGGTTCATTCACTCTCCGCCGGCGTCGAAAATCTGCTATTTCCCGAGCTGATTGACAGCCCGGTGCCTGTCACGAATGCCAAGGGCGTCTTCAAACGTCCTCTGGCCGAGTTTGCCATCCTCGCGGTCCTGTACTTTTACAAGCGGGTGCGCCGCCTCATTGAGAGCCAGCGCAACGCTCAGTGGGATCAGTTCCTGGTTGAGTCAATGCCCGGCCGGACCATGGGCATCGTCGGCTACGGTGAAATCGGCCGGGAATGCGCCACCCTCGCCAAGGGGTTAGGAATGCGCATCGCCGCTACCCGTCGACGGCCCGACCTCGGCAAAGACGACCCGCTTGTCAATGAGACGTACGCGATGACCGAACTCAATGCGATGCTCTCCGCCTGCGATGTGATAGTGCTGGCCGCGCCCGCTACACCTGATACCTTCCACATGATCGGCGAAGCCCAACTGAGGGCCATGAAGAAGAGCGCTGTCCTGATCAATGTCGGGCGCGGAACTGTAGTGGATGAGCCGGCGTTGGTTCGCGCGTTGACGGAAGGCTGGATTGCGGGCGCCGCGCTCGATGTCTTTGAAACCGAGCCGCTGCCGAAAGACTCCGCGCTGTGGGGTCTTGAAAACGTGCTTCTGTCACCGCACTGCACGGACCGGACTATCAATCCGGACTGGCTGGAGATGGCGGCCTTGCGCTTCGTCGAGAACTTCAAACGGTACCTGAAAGGCGAGCCACTCGAATACCTGGTTGACAAGAAGGCCGGCTACTGATGACCGGCGCTCTTCACCGGACCGTCACTCTTGGTGCGGTCGAGGAAGCGGCCGCGCGCATAGGCCCGCTGGCGCACCGGACGCCGGTGTCTACCTCGCGGATGTTCGACCGCCAAGTAGGCCGAACGGTTTTCTTCAAGTGCGAAAACTTCCAGCACGGAGGGTCGTTCAAGATTCGCGGCGCTTCGAACATGATTCTCTCCTTGACTCCGGCGCAGCGCGAGCGCGGCGTGGTGGCCTTCTCCTCCGGCAATCACGCGCAAGCCGTCGCCATTGCTTCCGAATTCGCCGGGGCTAAAGCCACCATCGTCATGCCTTCAGATGCGCCCAAAGCGAAGCTGGCCGCGACGCGCGCGCATGGTGCTGACATAATCCTCTATAATCGCCAGACCGATGACCGGGAAGCCATCGGCCGCCAACTCTCTGAGCAAAGCGGCGCGGTGTTGGTGCCGCCGTTCGATCATCCGCTGGTGATCGCCGGGCAGGCCACGGCGACCCTGGAACTGTTACAGGATGTCCCGGACCTGGATGCCCTGGTGGTCTGCCTCGGCGGTGGCGGCCTTTTGAGTGGCGCCTTGGTGGTGGCCGATGCCTTGCGGCCCGGAATGAAAGTCTTCGGCGTGGAACCGGAAGCCGGCAATGATTTCTACCTGTCGATGCGCGCCGGAGAACGAATCGCCGTACCCCCGCCCGATACGATCGCGGATGGCCTACGGACGCCAAAACCCGGCGCGGTTACGTTTCCCATCGTTTGGGAGCTGGTGGACGACGTGCTGCTGGTGAGCGACGATGAGATCAAGGAGACCATGCGCTTCCTCATGACGCGCCTCAAAATGGTGGTGGAGCCGAGTGGCGCAGTCTCTGCGGCCGCGGTTTTGTGCGGGAAATTGCCGCCGGGCTTGAATCGCGTCGGGGTGATCGTTTCGGGCGGGAACGTCGATCTGGATCGATTGGCCGCCATTTGCGCCGAGCCATAACGGGGCGCCGCGTCAGCAAGGCGCAAAGGCCTTCACTTCGTTCTCCGCATCTATTTCGAACACCTCTGGCGGGTGGTTCGAAGCCGTATCCAGAATCACGAACGTGGATGCGCAATCCACCCGGCCGGTGGACGCGAACTTCGCGCCCATGATGGGTCCCGGATTGATGGCCAGCGTTTTGCCGAATGTAGTCACTTCCAACTCGTGATTGTGGCCGAAGCAGACTACGTCGTAAAGACCGGATTGGGCGATCGGCTTCGCTATCGCGTCAAAGTGATTCATCGCGATTCGTTTCCCGTCGAACGTGCCTTCGAAGAATTCGCCGGCCAACCTCACGCGCGGGTACGCCTTCGTTTTAGAAGTAATACGAAACAGGTCGGCGTCGTTGTTTCCGAACACGATGTAAATGTCGCGCGGAAACGGTTTCGCCAGTTCGTCGATGACGAATGGCGAGCAGAGATCGCCGCAACAGAGCAGAACGTCGCACTCCTTGAGGCGGGCGAG
>CAJCIT010000035.1 GCA_903970405.1 Acidobacteriaceae bacterium
ATTCCAGCAGCGCTGATGCGCCGAGGGTGGAACCCGAGCCGTGCGCGCAAGCGAGCGATGTTGATCTGCGCAGTGTGCGTCACGCCGGTCATACTCGTTCCCCGGATTGCGAACCTCTGGCTGGCTGTTGCAATCATCGGGGTCGCGGCTGCGTCACATCAGGGCTGGTCGGCAAACCTACTGACGCTTGCTTCGGACATGTTCCCGCGCCACGCGGTCGCCACCGTTTCCGGCTTGGCCGGATTCGGTGGAGCAGTGGGAGGAATGCTGGTTTCCGCCTTTGTTGGCTTGCTACTCCAGTTAACAGGCAGCTACGTGCCGGTTTTTATTCTGGCGGGGACCGCCTATCTGGCTGCGTTGCTCACCATCCACATCCTGGCGCCGACGCTGGAAGTAGCAAAGGTTGAGTGAGCGCGCCCGGCATGACGAATGCTCGCCGGGAATCCACTTTGGATAGTAGAGGGCCAGCGGCCCCGTCTTCACCGCCATTGTTTCTTTCGCGTGCAACAGCATCCGCGGGCTCTCGGTCGCGTCAACGCTCAATGAGATGGCGCCAGCCCCGTATACGAAAGAGCCTAGGCCCGCCAATGCGAACAGTGCTCATCGTGTACAGTTCCGCTGGATCACGGTCCGCTTGCTCCGCGCGCGGTTCAGAAGGACCGGCTGTGCTTGAACGATGGACCCCGGGCTCCTCACGCCAACCCAAAAATTGTTCGAACCGCTGCAACCGCGTGCCAGACTCACCTTGTCTTAAGGGTGAGGTGAGAAAGAAATGAGCTACACAATCGGCGATGGTCTGGTTACGTTCGCGTTGGCGGGAAGCCTTATTGGCTATCTTTACATGAAGCACCAGAGCCGGCAGAAGAGGATCGAGATCATTCATCAGGAGCGGATGGCGGCGATGGAAAAGGGAATACCGTTGCCTGAGTTTCCATTGGAGCCAGCGCGCGAGCGCCGTCCGCCCGATCCGACGGTGGTGCCGATTTTGGGAACGGTTCTTTTGAGTCTTTCAGTTGGAACCATGATCGTGCTCGCTCTGATTCTTGAGGCTCCGTCCCATGGCTTTTGGGTCGCACCTCTGCCCTTCGCATTTTTGGGTGTGGGCCTGATTGCCTACCATTTCTTGCAGGCCAAGCCGGGGCGTTAACGCCAGTGGAGAGCGATTCCCAGCTCGTAGCCCGCGCGCAGAGCGGCGGCCAGCAAGCCTTCGCGGAACTGGTTAGCCGCTATCGCGCTCCGGTTTTTCGCCTCGCGGTTTCGATTTTGGGCCGGGAGTTTATTCCGGAGGCGGAAGACGTGGCGCAAGAGGTGTTTCTCAAGGTTCACCGCGCGATCGAGTCGTTTCGCGGCGAGGCCGAATTCAGCTCCTGGATCTACCGGATCACGTTCAACCAAGCGGTTAACCTGAAGGCTCGGGTTCGCTTCCGAAGCCCACACGCGGACGAGACGGTTCTTTATCAGGCAGTGAGTCCAGGGCCTGGACCGTACCTGCAGGCTGAAACGGCGCAGCGCGATCAGGCCCTTGCCGAGTGCATTCAAACGCTACCAGAGGTCTATCAATCGGCCTTACGGCTTTACTATTGGCTGGGCGCAGACGTAGCTGAAGTGGCGGAGCTGATTGGCGTTCCCGAAAATACTGCCAAATCGTATCTGCGTCGCGCGCGCCAGCTACTGCATGGCCTGCTGAAGGAGAGAGGATATTCTTGTGACTGAGATGGAACCTCGCGAAACCGAGATCGATCGTTTGCTCCGGCACTCCCTGGCCGCGCCTATCCCAAGCCTGCCGCGAGATTTCGACCAGCGCTTGATGCGCCAAGTGCGCCGCAGTTCGCAGCCGCTCGACCGATACCGCCGGATTCTGCTCACTGGCTACGGTCTCATATCGGTGGTGACTTCCGCGGTGGTCATGCGTGGCCAAGGTCTCAACTGGGGGGCCATAGCGGTGATGATACTGGGGCCACTCGCCGTGGTTGCGGCTGTCCCCTGGGCGCGGCGCGCAACTTATACAACAAGGTGGCGCGGCGCTAAGTAGACGGCGAGAGTAACCAGGGAGACTCGACGACTTACTGCCGCTTCGACCTTTTTCATGAGTGGTAATTTCCCATTTTCAGGGCACTCTGAGCTGGACAAGAGATCAGTTGTGCGTGCGCACAGGAGCAGTTACATCGGCGCTGATAGAGTTGGTTGAAGCCGGCGAAACAGTGGAGACCACATGAAGCTGGCGGCGTCCGCTCGTTAACTCGAAGACCAGCCTGCCATCGCGGCTGCTTGCCGCCGCGCCGTCCCACATCTCGTCTCCCGTGACAGCCTGGACGGCCGTCAGGCGCACATTGGGCCAACCGCTCTCAAAGGACAGGTCGTATTTTCCAGAGATGCGGTCGAGGCTGACGTCAGATGTCAAGGTCCATCGATTGCCTCGAAAAGCGCCCGTGCCGCGCAGGTTGCGGAGCGTCTCGACGCCGGCGCCGTTGGTTTCAAGCTTGCCGTCGAGAGCCAACTCGCCTCCCTTCCAAGGCAACTTTTCCAGGGTGCCGGCGAGCCGGTAACGAGGCCGGACCGCAGTCAGGTTGATGCTCCCGCGGCCCTTCACAATCCCTTGATCGAGGTTCAATTGCAGGCCGGTGAGCTGAACGGCGGCGGCATCCCAGATCAGGTGAGTCTTGAGTGCGCCCAGCGCGACGCCTTCCACGGACAGTTGACCGATGGCGACATCGGCTTCGAGATTGCGCTGGGCGAGCCATGCCGGAAGGGAGCGTCTGCCGGGACGCAAACGCGCGAGCAGACCGCTCGAGCGAAGCGAAGGCTCAAGCTGTTTTTCGAGTTGCGAGAGGCTGGCGGCGGGGAGTTCCAGCCGCAGCCGTTCGTGGCGCGGTCCCTTCGCCGAGTAATGATACTCGCCTTGTACGGAGAGATCGTCAAGAGTGGCGGAGAAGCCGCGCGCATCGACTCCGGCTTCGTCAAAAACCAGTTTGCCGGTGAGGCCGGTGAGCGGAGAGGCCAAGCCGTCGGGTTGCAGAGTTGCGTCAAGAAGCTGCAACTGGCCGCTCCACACGGGTGGCTCGGGTGCCGAGTGCGCGTAGTGTATCTGGCCTGCGACGCGCCCGGCGGAAAATTCCTCCAGGACAGGCGCGTCGGAGAACCAGGCACGGAGGGTCTTGGTGAGATCGGCGATATCGGCTTGATCGGAGGCAACCCTTACATCGACAGCGCGCGTGAGGAACGAAAAATCGGCGGAGGCTTGAATGGAACTGGATGGAGAGGATTCCACGGTGAAGGGATCCAGATGGAGACGCTCCGGAGTGAGGCTGCCGGTGGCGCGATCGGCGTGAAGCGGGGCCAGTCCCGGCAGAGTTGCGCTGGCGTCGTCGATCGATACCTGGCCTTCCAGGCCGCCGTGGTTCGAGTAACCCACCACTCCGTTCAAAGAGCCTTTGATGGCGAGGCCCTCGGGTCCCGTCAATCCCATCCGCTGCGCCAGCGGCAGAAGATTTCCGGCCGGGGCGCGCTGGAGCGTGGCGAGGACGCTCCACGAGGCCTGGGAAACGAAATTGGAGACCTTCACCTGCAGTTTCACAGGCGCCGCCTCATTCCCTTCAGGCAGCGTTTCCAGACTGAAGGCGTGGCCGACCACATCCAGCGCGCCGCGATACTTAATTCGCCAGTCTTCGCCTTGCACCGGCATGAGGTCCCAACGGTGCACATCGCCGAGGCGCAATTCACCGGCCAGTTCGAGGGCTTCAGCGGGCCCTTCCAGGTGTAGACGGGCGCCAACAGTGCCATGGACGCCCACATCATAACCTTCGAACAGCGTGGTGATTTCGCTGAGATTGCTGGGCTCCAGGGTCAGATCGCCCTGAACCTCTTTGCCCGCCGGATCGGGCGTGAGGAACCATGCGAACTGCCCGCGAAAGTGGCCGAAACCCTGACCCGCGCGGTCAGTTCGGGCCGGTGAGCCGTTAAAGCGAATGGTGAGCCGGCCGGAACGTTCCGGATAAAGGTCGAGGTCCGTCTCATTTAGGTAGAGGGTGGTCTTGCGGATGCCGAGCTTGAAATCGATGCGCGCATCCAAGACTTCGACAGCAGGAAAGAAGTTCAGCGGCATGCGTCGCGGAGCAGCTAGCCGATTCATGAGTTGGACCACGTTCCAAGCTCCGTCAGGGGCTCTGACCAGGTTCAAGGAAGGGTGTTCCAGTCGAAGACTGGAGATTTGGATGCGTCCGATCAGCAGTTTGTCGGGCCGCACTCGCACGTTCAATGTCTCCACGTAGGCAAAGGGCTCAACGCCAAAGCGCGGGTCCTCGCTGATCGTGACATCGTCCAAGGAGAAGCCGAGCCCGGCAAAGAGCGTGAAGTTAGCTTTTCCGATCTGGACCTTCCGGCCAAGCGCCGATTCCAGGGCACGCTGAATGTCAGCGGCAAAGGACGCGGCATTCAGGAAGGGGGCGAGTAGACCGGCGAGGACGAAGCCGATCAGCAGAGCCAGGATGGCCTGAGCGATTCGGCGTCGGTACGGACGCGGACTGGATGGCGGGGGACTATCCACACTCGTTCGAAACGCTGGGAGACCGGCTGAGCCGGGTTATCGATTGCCTTGACTGCGCAGTCAGCAAACCGTTTCAGTATATCGGCTGGCGCCATTCTTGGTGCGGCGAGCAAGAAACATCAATGGAGTTGCCAAGCAAGCGCTTGGCGCCGGCAAACGCTTCCCACCCGCAAGATAAGTGCAAATCGCAGAACTATGGGTGGCGTTTCCCAAGGGGTGGCGTTCCCCCCAAAGGGGTCTGTCCCTTTTCGCCGGAGATTTGTCCCTTTTCGCCGGAGATTATTGATAACAAGGGGCTTACTTGTTTTCGTGAAGCCGCTGAAACGGAATCGTGGCAGGCGCTTAGTCACAGGGCCAGTGTCCGTCGGCTGGACTGAGCGAATAGCCGCTGCCACCCGCTTGCTTACTTACGCGCGCGGTTCAGAAGCGGCGCTGCCGCGGTGCCCGGAGCCGTTGTGGTTATATGATGCTCCTGAAACGAAATGCATCGTTTGGTTCGAAGGGAGAGCCTTTGTCGAGGTGTGAAGCAGCTTTGAAGTGCATCGTCATCATGGCTATGGCGTTCGCCAGCCTTTGGGGCAAGCAACTCCGGGCGCAGGAATTCACGCGAGGCGTGGGCGTTTATCCCGGGGACCCCAAAGAAGACTTCTCGCCCACTCTGGTTCCGGGCGGGGGCGTCTACCGGAATCTTGCGCTCCATCGGCCCGCGTATCAATCGAGCGCTTACGATTACAACCTCACCGCTCAACTGATCACCGACGGCATCAAAGACACCGAGGCGCCCCGATGGATCGCAGTTTCCACCAGCGACCAGGGCGTTCTCAAAAGAAATCAGCGCGAGTGGCTGGTGGACGATAACTGGGTTTCAACCCTTGATCTCAGGGGAAGAAGCGTCTGGATACAGTTCGAACTGGGCGGGGCCGCGCCTCCGCCCGTGGGCCGCCTTGAGGTTGACGCAACCGTTCATGCCGCTGAAGCCGACAATCAGGAAGTCACCTGTACCGCCTTCGGTTCGCAGGACGGAAAGACTTGGACCGAATTGGGCCACGGCAGCGCGCTGGTTCACCCGTCGGGTGAGTTTCATCCAGCGATTCCATTCACCGCGCCAACCGCCAGCCGCTATTACAAGCTGCAGTTCGATAACGCGCGCCCGCTCTCTTGGCAGATTGGCGAAGTAAGGTTCTTCAATAAGGACAAGCGCGTTCGCGTGGGTGGCCCCTACGATTTCACCAGCGCCTGGATGGCCGGGGGCCAGGGCGAAGAGTGGGTTTATGTCGATCTCGGCGTGTCCAGCGAAATCGATCGCATTGCGTTGACGTGGATTAGCCGCGCCGCTGAAGGCGCCATTCAGGTCTCCGATAACGCGCAAACCTGGAGCACGATTCACGCGCTGGATAGCAGCGACATTCATCTGGCTCAGCCCGCGCACGCCCGTTATGTCCGGGTTTTGATGACGAAGCCGGCCTCGACTGACGGCTATCTCTTAAGCGAACTCGAAGTCTTTGGCCGCGGCGGGCTGGTGGCGCAGCCGAAGCCGATCCCGTCGACGGCCGGCCCGCGGCCGCCGCTCGCCGGCAATTGGAAACTGCAACGCGATTCGCTGGTCAGCGCCGCGGGTCCGGTTCTCTCTCGCCCCGGCTTCGCCGACGAGTCCTGGACGCCGGCCACCGTGCCCGGTACGATTCTTGCCAGCTATCTCAATGCGGGCGCAATCGCCGATCCCAACTTCAGCGATAACCAGCTCACCGTCTCCGACTCGTTCTTCTACGCCGACTTCTGGTATCGCAACGAATTCATGGCGCCCCCCGCTTCGCCGGGCCGGCGCCTCTGGCTCAATTTTGACGGCGTCAACTGGAAGGCCGAGGTATGGCTCAACGGCGCAAAGTTGGGACAGATGGATGGCGCATTTCTGCGCGGCCGTTTCGATGTCACAGGCAAACTAAGGCCCGGGCAGAAGAATCTTGTTGCGGTGCGCGTGCTGAAGAACGCCACGCCCGGCAGCGTCAAGGAAAAGACATTTCAGGATCCCGACAAGAACGGCGGCGCGCTGGGCGCTGACAATCCCACTTACCATGCCTCGATCGGCTGGGACTGGATTCCCACCATCCGGGGCCGCAACACCGGAATCTGGAATGACGTCTATCTCACCTCTACCGGCGGCGTCACCGTGGAGAACCCCGGCATCGCCACCAAACTGCCTTTGCCGGACACCTCCCGCGCCGAGGTCACCTTGGAAGCTACGCTGGTCAATCACGATGCGAAGCCCGTGACGGGCGCCCTTCAAGGAAAGTTCGGCGACACGGCTTTTGAAATTCCGGTCAGCATTGACTCCTCCGCGTCCACTACGGTCAGCAAGACTCTCACGCTTGAGAACCCCAAGCTGTGGTGGCCGGCGGGCTACGGCGATCAGAATCTTTACCACGTTGAACTCAGGTTCAATGACTCCGACACCAAGCAGTTCGATGCCGGCGTCCGTCAGTTCACCTACTCCGAAGAGAACAACACGCTCCGGATCTGGATTAATGGCCGCCGCTTCGTACCGCGCGGAGGAAACTGGGGCTTCGGCGAATCCATGCTGCGTTATCGCGGCCGCGAATACGAAGCCGCCATGCGCTACCACCGCGATATGCACTTCAACATGGTGCGCAACTGGGTGGGCCAGATCGGAGACGACGAGTTCTATGAAGCGGCCGACCGCAATGGCATCGTCATCATGCAGGATTTCTGGCTCGCGAATCCCTGGGATGGGCCCGATCCGAACGACAACGCGATGTTCGCCGCCAACGCGCGAGACACCATTCAGCGGATTCGCACCCACCCCTCGCTGGGCCTGTATTGCGGCCGCAATGAGGGGTATCCGTTGAAGCCGCTGGACGATTCCCTCCGCGCGGCGCTCAAACAGTTGCACCCGGACATTCAATACATCGGGAGTTCCGCTGACGACGTGGTGAGCGGCCACGGTCCGTACAGTGAGCAGCCGCTGATGCTCTACTTCACGCAGCGCGCCTCGCCTAAATTCCACAGCGAAATGGGCATGCCCAACATTGTTTCCATGGATAGCCTCCGCCAGATGATGAAGCCGGAAGACATGTGGCCGCTGGGCCGCGTCTGGGGCCTACATGATTTCTGTCTCCACGGCGCGCAAGGCGGCAGTTCATTCCTGGACCGCATCCAGCGGGCTTATGGCGGCGCGGACAACATTGAGGACTGGGTCACGCTTGCGCAGTTCGTCAACTATGAAGGCCATCGCGCCATGTTTGAGGCACAAAGCAGGAACCGGATGGGTCTTCTCATTTGGATGAGCCATCCCACGTGGCCCTCAATGGTCTGGCAGACCTATGACTATTACCTTGACCCCACCGCCGGTTACTTCGGCGCGAAGAAGGGCGCTGAGCCGCTCCATATTCAATGGAACCCCGCCACGAAAATGATTGAAGTGGTGAACTACAGTGCCGGGAATCTCACCGGCCTCACCGCCGTCGTTGAGATTATGAACCTGGACGGAAGCGTTCAATGGAAGAGGGAAGCCACGCTCGATAGCGCGGAGGATAGCGTCTCTTCGCCCATCCCGCTGGAACTCCCCGCGACTCTCACGCCGGTTTACTTCATCCGCGCCCGGCTCCGGCAGGAAGACCGCATCGTTTCTTCGAATTTCTACTGGGCCGGATTGAATGAGAATGACTTCACCGCCATTCGCCAGCTTCCCAAAGTGAAAATCCAGGCCTCAACCACTGCCGCACAGTCACCGGACTCCGGCCGCTGGACTCTTGAAACCGAGCTGCGCAATACGAGTGCCGCGCCCGTGCTGATGGTGCGCATTAAAGCCATCCGGGAGAGAATGGGCGACCGCATTCTGCCTGCGCTCTACAGTGACAACTATGTCTCACTGATGCCGGGAGAAACGGTGCATCTGACCACGACGATTGAGAATGCCGACACGCGTGGCGAGCGCCCCGCTATTGCGGTGGAAGGCTTCAACATCGAGCGATAAGCGCCAGCCGGGTCAAGGAGGGTACCCATCCGGCCCGGTATATAATTGGCGGACTTCCCGATAGGAGGAACCCCGTGGATACTAACTTCTTTCTTGTGACGGCTACCGTTGTCCTGTTGCCCTTGATCCCCGCTTATATTCTCTTTAAGTTCTTGCCTGCGTCCGAGGCCGGCGCCCAAGGTCCCTACAGCGGACTCACGTTGAAGCTCAAAGGCGCGTTTGCCGGATACTTCGTGGTACTGCTGGCGGTGATGTCTTTCTTCCACACTCTGCCGTCGAACGAAGATGAGATTTGGACCATCAAAGGGAAAGTGGTGGCCGCTCAAATCGACAGAGTGGAAGAGCTTAGAATTTCCGCTGTCCCCGATGACAGCCAGGAAAAGACTCCTGACCTGGCCTTTAAGTTGCGAGTGTTGGTCCGCCGCGACGCCCAGGGCAAGCCCGAATTCCCCGACTTCGTCATTGAGCACCCGCTCTATAACCCACAGACCATTCATCTGGACCCCGGGCAGGCCGACTGTCAAATAGCAACGTCGAAAGACGAAATAGACATCAACGGCGATTGTCTTAAACTCACCAAGCGCGACGAGAAACCTGCCGCCTTTGAAACCAGCCTAGTCAGTGTGAAGGAGCCTTAACATGAATTGTCAAGTCAAACGCATAATCGCGATGTTACCGCTGTTACTTCTGCTGCCTGACCCGGCGGGCGCGGCCGACGTGCGCGGAAAGGTGGAGCGCGAGGCGGGATATCCGGCCTCTTACATCCGGGTAACAATCAAGTGCGGCGGGCGTAGGAGCAGCCCGGTTTACACCGGAAGCGATGGCTTTTACTACCTCGGCTCGGTGGCGGCGGGGACTTGCACGCTGCAAGTGGGGAACACCAAGGACAAGCGCGTTTCGTTTCAAATTGAGGTTCGCGAGCCGTCGACGCAAGTGCCCACGGTGAAGATTCCGTGAGGGAATTGCGGCCGGTCCCCGAGGACGTGGGAAGTGACAGCGGCAGCGAGGCACTGCGCGTTTAGCCGCTTGCTTACATAACGCGCGCGGTTCAGAAGAGGCCGGTCGAGGGTGTACACTTGCATCGGCTATCGAAGACCTCGTCCACAGGTATCCGGGAGATGGTTGTCACCGAAGGTCAGACTTTGGTGATGGATGTTAGACCGGAAGCCGGAGCCCAATAGCCCGCGCCTCCTGGCGTCGCGGAGCACTTCGCCGGGAACCGATGCCGAACTTGCCAGTATTCTCACGGCGTCTCAATTGGGACGCACCGGCGAACAAGTATCTGGCCGCCACCGCGGCGGTAAGGGCATCGCCAGGTCCCTGCTATGACCTCAGCTCGTCAAACCCCACCGGGATCGGCCTCGTCTATCCGCATGAGGCCATCGCCCAGTCCTTCGCCCGCATCGACGATCTGACGTATCGCCCTGAGCCTCTCGGCCTGCGCGTGGCGCGGGAAGCCGTCGCCAGTGGCTACGCGGCCCGGAACATCCGCATCTCGCCCGATCGAATCGCCATCACGGCCAGCACCAGCGAAGCCTACTCCTATCTCTTCAAGCTTCTGTGCGGCCCCGGCGGCCACATCCTCGTGCCGCGCCCTTCTTATCCACTTTTTGAAATTCTCGCGTCGCTCGAACACGTCCAGGCGCAGCCCTACTGGCTCCGCTACGATGGCAGTTGGTACATCGATTTCGAAGATCTGGCCGCTAGGCTGACGCCCTTTTCCCGGGCTATTGTCGTCGTGAGCCCGAACAATCCTACCGGCAATTTCCTCAAGCAAAGCGAATGGCGGCGCCTCATTGAGTTGGCGGCTCGCCATTCCACACCGCTCATCGTGGACGAGGTCTTCGAAGACTACCCGCTCGGCGAAACGGAGGGGCGGGCCTGCTCCATTCGTTCCGATTCCAGCGTCTTAACGTTCTCGTTGAACGGACTTTCAAAGCTCTGCGGCATGCCGCAAATGAAGCTCGGCTGGATGGCGGTCACAGGGCCGGAAGACCACGTGAAGCCGGCGCTGCATCGATTGGAACTGATCGCCGATACCTATCTCTCCGTTAGCACGCCCGTGCAACTGGCCTTGCCCGCTCTGCTTGACGCGGGCGCTGGCATCAGGCGTCAAATTCAGGGTCGTGTCTGCCGCAACTTCGCGGTCCTCGGCGATCTGCTGGCCGGCTCCCCTATTCATGCGCTGCACCTGGAGGGCGGCTGGTCCGCCATCTTGCGCCTTCCGAAAACCCGCACTGAAGAGGACTGGCTGCTCTCTCTGCTCACGGAACGTCGCGTGATTCTCCAACCCGGTTACTACTTCGATATGGCGGGTGGGCCGTACGCCATCGTCAGCCTCTTGACGCCTACCGGTACCTTGGTGGAGGGGCTCAATGCAATCCGAAGCGCTGTCGACGCGCCCTGAGAAGGGGTACGCGATCAACCAAACTCGGAATGTGCCCGAAGCCTTGGCTACCGCTGGCCCGTAGCGCCCGTAGCCGAGCCGCGACCGTCAGAAGCTGTGAAACAATCCAAAATTCGCGACTTTTCCACAGTGTAAGTTGTTGAAACATAAAGGAGCAAAAATGTTGCAAATCGATTGTTTCACAGCTTCTCAGGGAGCGACCGCGGTGCTGGTCTCGACGCTCGCAGATCACCCCGACGCCTCTTCCGAACCGCGCGCGTCAGCAAGTGGATAAACGCGCAGAACCCGCTGTTCTGAGATTTCTTCTCACGCTCTCAGACTCAGTCTCAGAGAGCGGCCGCGGTGCTTGCCGTTTGATGCCAACCGGTCGCTCCCTGACGGGCGCGGGTTGTCTGGAGCACGTCACTTTACAAACGTGGCTTCGTTGGCGTGAGGCTTGGCGCCGGAACGGGCTTCGCCACGCGCTTTTTGGGCGCCGCCGCCTTCTTCGCCCCCACTTTTCGCGCCGCCGGCTTCGCTCTGGTCACGCCCAATGAGCGCTCCAGAACCTCTTCCAGCAGTTTTTTTTCGGCCGGCATCACAACCCTGGTGAATTTCTCCGGCCGTTTCAGGGCGAGGTCGCGCAGTTCGGACATCCAACGCAGAGACTCGGCGGCTGGATGCTCGTCCATCTCATCAATCAGTTTCAACGCCTTGTCAAGATCGGGAATCGAACGATAACACGTGAGCGCGTCCTTGCGGTTTCCCGTCGCGATGTGGCATTCGGCCGCCAGGGCGAAATCGCCCACCCCTTCGTAACAAACGGCCTCGATCTTCGGTTGGCGTTCCGCTAATCCTTTCAGAATTTCGAGGGCCGCCGCGAACCGCCGGTCCTTCATCAGCAACTGAATGGCGCGCCGGCGCAACAGCTCCGTGCGCGCTTGGCAGTCAGGAACCTCCAGCGCTTCATAAAGCGGCGGCAACACCTCCAGAAGAAGAGCGGCGTGGTGACCGTCGAATCCCGCCGCTTCTAATTCTCCGATCCAGGCGTTAGACTTTGGCCCGATTTCAAGCCGCAGCCACGATGGGATTTCAGCCCTTTGCTCGGAAACCATCCGCGCCATATCCACCAGCGCGGGCAGCCGATTCTCCACCTTGGCATGCTGCACCCGGCCCAGCGTCTCGATGACCCCGGCCAATCCAGGCCGCTTCGCCTGAATCGCCGCGCGCTGAGCCTCGTAGAAGAGGTCGGGCTTGCCCAGCTCGGGCGCCAGTTGAACGTTGCGCGAACCGAGAATGAAGCAAACCTCAGCCGCCGTCATATACACAGCGTCCCGCGCCGCTTCATCCGTCACCGATGCCAGCGATCCGGGCCTGCCCAGCAAACCGATCGCCTGTTGAGCCCGAGACCAGGCAATCCCAGGTTTCACGTCCAGGTATTGCCGCGCATCTGCCTGGCAAAGTTGAACGCGCTCCTCTAAATCGAGCGCATCCTCTTCCAGCGTCTTGAGCAAAGCGTCCGGCACGCAGGAAGCAACGCGTCTATCGAAACCGCCGCCGTTCAGGAAGGAAATACTGCCGCGGACGATGTCATCGGTTGGG
>CAJCIT010000036.1 GCA_903970405.1 Acidobacteriaceae bacterium
CTGAGCCGCAGCGCCATTTCTTGTTCCAGAAGTTGCTTCGACGGAGTGTCGTAGAGCGTGTTGGCTTCGAACTCGCGGGGTTGTGTGATGGAGAAGCCGGCTTGTTCGATGGCCAGGCAAACCGCCGCCACGTCTTCGATATGAATCTTGACTTCGGTTTCGAGTGGACTTGGCGCGGAGCTTGGCATGACGCCATTCTGGCATTTGGATCTATACTGGTGGAGAAATGTGCGCCCGTAGCTCAGTTGGATAGAGCGAATGACTTCGAATCATTAGGCCGGGGGTTCGAGCCCCTCCGGGCGCACCAAATTACGTCGACCGCGAATTTAAGCCGGCTCGCTTTCTCTTTCGCTCAGCGCGGGCCCACATGGTGCGCCGTCAAAAGGTCACGCTCGATCGCGACCGTGCGGCATTGCATGAGGTCGAAACAATGCACGAATCGGGCGGTAAAACGGAACCTGTCCCGATTTCCTGAAGACCCGATGACGAACTCACTGACGAAGAAGGGAATCTTGGAGGTGCCAAACTGGCACCTCCAAACGCGGGGCGCGATGGTCCGCTATCTTCGCCATGTTTTTACCGAACATCGGGTGGTGACGCTTTGCTCTGTCCTCAAGAGCGAGCGCACCAACCAGACGAACCTTCTGATTCCGCCCGCATTGAGACGCTTGATCGCGGCCACGAGGGTACAGTACGGAGTCGGTGATCGAGATTTCGGTGGAGGACATCGACCGCCTGGCGCGCACGGTCAAGGGGATGAAGGCGCTGCGGCCGCTGACGAAGCGGAAGATTGGATACGTCCTCCACGGGGAGTGATGTCTCTAAGGTCACAGGAACAGGGCAGAAATGTTTAGCGTCCGACCGGTGGCGGTCCATTAACGGCGTTTTCACGCCAAAAACATGCAACATGAAAAGTGGGAAAATGTTTTAGACTGCTATAAATGGAGTGGCACCATGGCGACGTCCATAATCGATTGTTAGCTTCCGCATGTATGATCCGCCCGCACATCCGAAGATCTATCACATCACTCACATCGATAATCTCCCCTTGATCGTTGGGGGTGGCCTTGTCTCCGATGCCGCAATGATGGCCAGGGGTGGTCCCGCAACACCAGTCGGCATGTCCAAGATCAAGCAGCGGCGCCTGAAAGAACTCTTGGTCACTTGTCACCCGCACGACTTCGTGGGTGATTATGTGCCGTTCTATTTTTGTCCGCGTTCCGTTATGCTCTATATCCTTCATATGGGCAACGACCCCGAACTTACCTATCGGGGTGGCCAAGATCCCATCGTTCACCTGGAGGCGGACATGAAGGCGGTCGTAAAATGGGCGGACGAAGCCGGCAGACGCTGGGCATTCTCCCTGTCAAACGCGGGAGCCTACTATACCGAGTTCCGCAAGGACATCGCTAAACTGAACGAGATCAACTGGCCCGCCATTGCCGCCAGTAATTTTCGGCCGCCGGACATTAAGGAAGGCAAGCAGGCCGAGTTCCTTCTGCACGGTTCATTCCCGTGGGAGTTGGTTAGCCGTATTGGCGTCGGCTCTCAAATGATCGCGCAGCGGGCACATTCCGCTCTGGGCAGCGCAAATCACAGGCCGGTTATCGAGATCAAGACCGATTGGTATTTTTGAGGAACGCATCCACATGATCGAATTCAGAACAGGCGATATTCTCGCGCAGCAGGATGTCGAAGCTATCGTTAACACTGTGAATTGCGTCGGCATCATGGGCCGTGGCATAGCCTTGCAGTTTAAGAATGCCTTTCCAGAAAACTTCAAGGCGTATCAGTTGGCCTGTGAGCATAAGGAAGTCCAGCCGGGCCGCATGTTTGTCTTCGAGACCGCCAAACTGAATGGCCCCCGGTATATTATCAATTTTCCAACCAAGCGTCACTGGCGCGGGAAAAGCCGGATGGAAGACATCGACTCTGGTTTGAAGGCGCTTGTTACGGAAATCGGTGCCCGGGATATTCGTTCCATTGCGATCCCGCCCCTTGGCAGCGGCCTAGGTGGGCTCAATTGGGAGGATGTCCGGCCGCGAATCGAGCGTGCCCTGGCCGGGCTCGAAAACTTTGTCGCTTTTGTTTATGAGCCCAAGGGGGCTCCCAAGGCCCGCGACATGGTTTCCTCCCACAAGGTGCCGAACATGACGCCAGGCAGAGCGGCACTTGTGGTCCTGATGGATCGTTATCTGAGCGGCCTGCTTGATCCTTTTGTCACGCTTCTGGAAGTGCATAAACTGATGTATTTCATGCAAGCGGCAGGACAGAAGCTGAGCCTCAACTATGTCAAGGGTCCCTACGGCCCCTATGCGAACGAGCTTCGACATGTGCTGACGAAGATCGAAGGGTATCTTGTCTTCGGTTATGCTGATGGGGGTGATGCGCCCACTAAACAGTTGGAGCTTGTGCCTGGCGCGGTTCAAGATGCTGACGCGGTGCTTAAGGAAGATGAAGCAGCCCGGCACCGGTTCGAGCGGGTAGCTGACCTGGTGCAGGGTTTTGAAACTCCGTTCGGCCTTGAGCTTCTCTCAACCTTGCATTGGGTTGTCACTCAGGAGGGAGCTACTTCCGCAGATGAGGCGGTTCAACTGACTTACAGCTGGAACGACCGGAAGCGTCAATTCAGCAAACATCAAATCAGGCTGGCTCTTGATGTGCTCTCGACCAAAGGCTGGATAGGCCCTGGCTTTCCTGTATCTACACGCTAAAGGTCAAATGCTTGTTGACGAGTCCGAGGTCACGCTAGATACTGCTTAGATAGTCTTGCCTCGCTGGGGATTTCCGGCAGCATGCCCGTCAATGCCCTATGCTAGCCCCTCGCGGTGTAGTAGCCGTTAATCCAAGCGATCAAAGTGCCGCCGATCATCGCGCCTGCCAGAACAAGTAAGAACTGTGCCCACGTTACGATGATGCCAGGCTTTCGAAGCTGCAACTCAACGTCCACTTGGAGCTCGTCACAAGTGAGGCCGAAACTTTTATGATCGGGATTTGTTTCGCAAAGCACCTTAATGGACGTCAATCCCTTTAGCGTCGCCCTGTCCGCCCCCCAGTCCGAAGCGAAGCCTATGTCGGCAACACTCATGAAGATTGTTAAAAGAATTGCACCGCGTTGGTATCTAGACATGGGAACAATCCTACGCCGCAGAAAGCGTTTCCGCCACATACTGAGACCGCCATGCCGTGGACCGCACGCCGGAGGCTCGATTGTTTAGGGTTCCGGCCACCTCGATCCGCGAGATGGTGCGCATCCCGAAGCAGGTCATCGGCAAAAGCTATGTCTTATGCCCAAGCCTCTTCCCGTAAAACCGATTGTTCGGACTCGCTCCTGAAATTGTGATAAGGAAAGACGCCAAGAGCGGCAAAATCAAGGTGCTCCGCGAGACGCCACGCCACTTCGGTCGCCACTTCCCGCAGGCGATGTTTGGCTGCGTCATCGGATAGAACTACTCGGAAGAAGATCGCCGGCTGACCGCTCCAGTCCTCTGCGATCTCATGCCTGATGTGAACGACATCGGGCGTGAGCGAAGCTTCGACGGCGCGCACTTCAGACGATTTTCTCTTGTTGCGCGATTGCGATCGACATTTGCAGGGAGCCCGTCACCACGAGCATAACGCTTTTGGGGGCGGTGACGCCGGTCTTTGGCACGACGGAAGTCTGGTCATCGAAGTCTTGTCGCGCTCCAACACTCAGACGGAAATGCGCGAAAGGGCCCCTCTCTATCTCTCGACAGAATGCCGGGAGGTTTGGGTAGTGAATCCCAGACGAAAAGAGGTCACTGTCATGCGGTGTGACGGCGGCACGAGCGTCTATGACATCGACGCGCGGATTCCCTTACCTCTATTTGGCGGCGCATTGGGCGTGGCGGCGATTTTTTCGTGAGGTGCTCGCCGACGGAGCCGCGACCGTCAGGGAGCGACCGGTCGGCGGTCCCGGATGCAATGGCGATCTGACTCGCTTACTGAACCGCGCGTAAAGAAAGTAAGCAAGCGGGTGACGGCAACCAATCATATTCAATCGGTCCAGATTTTCCCAAACTTCAGGCAGGAAGCGACTGCGGCGACGGGGAGCTGCGGGTTTACCCGCTTGCTCACGCGCGCGGTTCAGAAGGAGGGCGTCGGGCCGGTCCCGCGAGCGTGTGGAACAGCAACCGGTCGCTCCCTGACGGTCGCGGCTCTGAAGGCTTGCGGGCGTCTATGGCAAGCGCCAATTTCTTCGCGCCTTTTCGGTATCGAGGAGCGACCGCAGCCTCTCCACATTACGAGATATACATTGAGAAACAATCTCCGCAAGTTCTGCGGAGATTATAGCCCGGAATCGCCGCTACGCACCGGCCGAGCGCGACGGAGGATCCTCGGAGCCTCGAGTATGCACCAGATCGAAGATCTCCAAATGCTCCGGTTGACCCGGCCCCTTCACTTTACGAGCGAATTCAACCGCGTCGAGATTATCCTCGGCATCGGTCAGATTCGGATCCAATGCCAACGCTTTCTTCCAGTTATCCACTGCCTTCGTGCGCGCTTGCCCGGACCCGTCGTCTACAGCCCACATGCCGACGCCGAGATTAAAAAGCGCCTCAATCAGCGTGCCATCCAAGTTGGATGCCTTCTCCCACTCGACGATTGCCAGATCCCGCTCCCGCAGTTTCTCGTAGCAGTTACCTAAATTGAGGTGCGCGGGAGCAAACGTCTCATGCAGCCGGACGGCCTCCATGTAGGCGTCTCGCGCTTCCTCGATGCGTCCCATTCGATAATTGCTGCTACCCAGGTTGTATCTCGGAACGAATTGATTCGGCGCCAGAGCGGCGGCCTGCGCATAGCATTCTTGTGCTCTGTCCGGCTGATCGAGACCGTCATACGCTGTCCCCAGGTTGTTGTGCGTTAGAGGTTCTTCCGGCGCCAGCCCACAGACAATCTCCCACTCTTGAATTGCGCCTTCGTAGTCGTCCAATTTATAAAGCGTATTGCCCAGGAGACGTCGATACTCCAGATTCGGCTTGGACAGATCAAGCGACGCCGCCCTTCGGTACTGTCCGGCGGCGGCTCGCAAATTCCCTATTCTGGCTTGGACAGTGCCAAGAGCCGCGTAGAGTTCGGCGTTCTTCGGATCGGCGGCCAGTTTCACGGCGACCTCCTGAGCACCGCGCAAAACCATGAGGAATTCAGCCGCCTCTTTGGGCGGCGTGTCGCCGCTGTTTACCGCATCCAGGGTGGCAACCGCCTTCTGGTAGTCATCCGCTTGGGCGTAAGCCCTCGCCAACTCCATCTGGATTTCTAATACTGAAGGGAACGCCGTTCTGGAGGCCTCCAACTCCTGGACTGCCTCGGCGAATTTGTCCTGCTGCGACAGGCAGCGGGCTAAGCTGAGCCGGGAAGAAACATTTTTCTCATCCAGGCGAATGGCCTCACGAAGCTCGATCACGGCGTCATCCAGGCGCCGCAGCCGCCGCAAGGGGACGTGCATGCCATCGTGAAACCACGCAATGTCGGGATTCAATTCGATCGCCTGCTGAAGCTCCTGCAGCCCTTCTGTCCAATACCTCCGTTTTCGCGCCGCGCTGGAGACATAATCGCCCTGAAAGGTGAGCGCATAGCCCAAATTCGCGTGAATTAACGCCTGGTGGGGCGCCAATTGGCTGGCGCGAGAGTAAGCGTCAATGGCTCGCCGATATGCCCCCGTCTCGTAAAGGCAATTGCCCAATTGGCTGAAATAAGTCGAGCTTGCGGGGTCGAGTTGCGTTAGTTCACGATAGAGGCGAATGGCCTCCTTAAAAGCCCCCCGCTGGCGGAAAGTGTTTGCGATCTCCTCTCGCCAAGCGGGATCGTTGACAACCCGCGCCGCAAGCCGATATTCGGCCGTTGCTTCCTGGGTGCGATTCAAGGCGTCGTAGATTCTCCCGAGTTCGAAGTGATAAGGCACCTCTTCCGGTTGGAGGCTTTTAGCCATCGAGATGGCTTCAAGCGCTTCCTCGTAGCGTTTGAGTTCATAAAGAGCCCTCGACAGTGCTTGATACCCCAGCGCGAGAACGTGTTTCGGGACCTCGCTGGACCCCAGTACCGGCACCTCCGGAAATTCGCAGCGGATGTGCTCTCTCACCCGGGCTCGAAGGCTTTGGCTGACAACCACGGCGGGCTTTTCCTTCGGGATCGAGTTGAGCAACTCAATGATCTGCTTACCCTCCTGCTCAGAAAGAACTTCATCTCCGCTTCGGGAGGCGAGCCTCGACGCCAGGCTGGGCGCCAGCGGCAAGACGGGAAGCAGCAGCCGGACTGTTTCCTGGTTCCGCACGGCCAATGACCGGACCCCCAGGCGGGCGGCGAAAACACAGGCATCGATATCCAACTCTGCTATCGCCTGGCCCTCGGCTACAAGTATCGGAGAGTCCTCCAGTTCGGAGAAATGGTAGACGCTGATGCGCTCGCCGCCTTGTATCACCTCTCGTAAAGACAATAGACTATCCAAAATGCCCACTAAGTTCGCAATGGAAACCTGTTCGTCGAGCAGACGCCGCAGAATCATCGTCAACCGGCGTTGAAATAATGGCGGGACGCCGAAATGGGTCCGTACATCCTTGACGAGATCCTGCGCGTTCCGCAGATTTTCCAGCAGCAAGTGTACGATCGGGGATGTCAGCAAGCTACCGGCGATCGCTGCCATGGCAGGCAGGGCTGAGTTCTTGAGAAAACCGGACGGACCAGCGAGAAAATCGGGGCTGATTTTCGTCACGATTTCGGGAGAATCCTCCCCGCAGAGAAACCAAGATCCGAGAAGGGGATCGAATAGCTCGAAAGTCTCGATTCCGTGCTTAGTGACCTCCGACTTACTTCTCAGGATTACGATTTCGGTGCGCGCCAGGCCGCGAATGACGGGCAAGTGGATGTCGTTGAGCTGAATTTGAAACTCGCCCGGCAGCAACGGCCCGGATTCGACGCGGACCGGGGGACAGATGAGACCGAAGCGGCTATTGAGATCCTTCGCAAGGTCCGAGGCGAATTTCTCATATTCAGGCCTGTATTGCGCGCTACATTCTTCCGGACAGATGGCGATGCGTATGCCTAAGACAAGCTCCGAGGTTTGCTCGATGGCCTGTTCGAACAAATAGGCGGCCTCGGATTCGGAGGCGGTGCCGTCCGGGTTGGCGCAGACGAAAGCCCGGGCGTGGCGGAGCGAGAAATTGTATTTCGCGAACGCACGGAGAAACGAAAGAAAGGCGCCGGGGGACCAGCCGTTGCGGTAGCCGTTCGCATCGGCTGCGCCCCAATCCGTGGCTATTGAACGCGCCAGATCGCTGGTAAGCAGAAATTCCCGGCTTTGATAGAGGGCCAAACCGATCAATGCGGCGACATCTTGAACCGACGGCTGTTCCGGTAGGAAGGGCTGTGGCCACCAACGCGATCGGCAGGGCCTGCCGCCAGCCACAATGCTGACTAACTCTGTTTCGGACCAAGTCTGCCGGGGCAGGCCGGTGAGTGAAACAGTCACCGCCGCGGGCAACCCCAGATCGGCGCACAAGGCGGCCGCATACTGGCTGACCGCTGCTTCCACTTTGGCCAGGTCCGCGAACTGGGGTAGCTTAATTTCCAGCGGCAGCGGATTGGCTATCGGGTTGGGTGGCATTATCATCCTTCATTCGCGAGGCGACGGCGGGAATCAGCTCGCGGCGAGACAGCACGCTCACATCAAGGTTCTCAACCATCTTCCAGACAAACGGCCGGAGGGCGGCGCTGGTGAGAAGAACGGCACAGCGCTTCCCGGCCTCGCGTTTTGCGCTCAATGCAACCAGGCGAACTTCCTGGCGGATTTCGGTGGATGGAGCCATCATTGGCTCGGAAGCGGTCCAATCGATGGTCTTGTAAATGCGGTCCTCCAAGTCGCGAGTCAAAGCCTTCACTGAGGCGGGCTCCTGTTCCGAATTCCCCCACAACTTGCTTCGGATCTGAGGCAGCGATCGGATCTCTTCCGCTGTGCTCATCATGCTAAGACCGCGCTGGCGGCAACGGCGAAACTCCGCAACGATGACGGCAAATTCGGAGATTGGCGTCTTTTCATTGAGCAGCGCTTTTAGGACCCAGGTGAGCGCGAACAGGGCCCCGCCATTGTCTTGCAGATCCAAATAATCTGAGCCGTCCTGTTTTGCGAGTTCGCGAAGTTGGTAAGTACAGTCCTGCGAAGAGTAGAAGTGGGCGGCCATCCGCAGCGCGGCCTGCTTGATGGAAAGCGTTATTTCATCCCATTGCGCTTCCTGGGCCTTGTCCTTCTGGAGTCTCTCAAAGAGCTGAGGCACGCCGCGAACCAGGAGCCGGTACAGGCCTTGCTCGAACGCCGTGTTGTCCCGGAAGTTGACTCCGGGCAAAACAAATCCGGCGTCGGTCTTCAATGACTCGCGTAGCCCGGTAATCCTTTGACGCAGTCCGTCGGGGAAATTCGAGTCGTCGAAACCCAGCTCCGAAATGGACAGATTCGAGAACTCCACCTCAATCAGCCGGGGCGCCTCGGTTTTGGCCAACGGATCGTCGTAAGTGTTACCTGCTATCGCTTGACGGCCAAGCGAAGTAAGTAACCTATCCCGATAATCCTGGTTTTGAGGATCGAGCCGGCACGCCATCTTGCGTGTTTCCAGAGCCAGTTGGCTCATCGTGACGAGCGAGTCTCTGTTTCTTGCATCGCCGGCGGCGCTTGACGGCTCGGCGGTCAATTGCCTGGTTCTATTTTCATAAGCGGTTGCCAGCGAGTGATGATAGGCCGGCAAGCCTTTGCAATGCTGCTCCGCTTTCTTATACAAGTCGATGACCGCATCGTAATCCGCGTCTTTTGAAAACCAAGGCCAGTCCGGGCAGGTTCTGAAAACGAAGTCATCGCAACGCGAAAGCCGCCATGATTTGTAGTTACAGGATTTCGGATCGTAGCCTAAGGATCTTTCCACGCCTCCGTCAATCAGCGAGTTCAGCTTCAGTAGCCGGGCCGGATCGGTGGTGGAAGCCAGCAGAGTGAGGGCGGCCTCAAAACCCTCCGGGTAGTAGAAAGTCAGAATGTGATTGCAAATCGCCCGGCTTCCTTGCTGTTCATCGCTTCGCGACCTCCAGAGTTTCGCCAAGACCAGCAAGGCAAACACCTCTCTGTCCCCGAAATCAGGCCAAAGGCTGTCGCTCGCGATGAGTCCTTCGATAGTTCCGAGGAGGTTGCCAATCTGAGGGGGGCTGAGATACTCTTTGAACGACGCAAGAGTGCTCTTCTCTTTCAGAAAAGTAAGAAGCGGTTCGCTCAATTCATCGAATTGAGTGATTTTGACTTGCTGGCGGAGCGCACGCGGCCGGCTCTCCTCGAGTGAGCGCGCCGGCTGTTGCTCCGATTGCGTCTTGTTTCCAATGGTATCTACAGCCTTCGGCTGGCTTAGAGCGGCGTCGGAGACTTCAGGCGGGGCCGGTTCATTGCGCTCCGAAAACACGTTCGCCAAAGCGGCCGGAGGCAACTCCGCGCTGTGCTCAATCAACATCTTGGTCAACCCGCCGGCCAACTTCCTGGACGCCTCATCGCCCCACTTGAGCGCGGAGAAGTGGTTATAAACCGCCATGACGCTGTTTGGATACAATCGAACTGCTTCCTCCAGAAGACCCAGCGCCTTCCTTAGTTGCGCGTCCGTGCCGGTGCTCACCTCAAAACGAAGATAGTAATTGAAGCAGGCATTTCCGTAATCGTTCAGGGCATAATGTAACGCCTGGCAGGTTGCAGTCTTATCGAACTTGCCGGTGTCTGAGAGGCTTCTCGCCCGTTCCGCGAGCCGCCGGTATGCATCCAGCATTGTCGAGTTCAGCAATTCATAGTAAGTATTCCGGCTGCTGCTTTGCGAATCGGGGTCGCTGGCGGCCACCGATCTGTCAGCCAGAAGCGCTTCCTGATAATCGAGAACTGCCTGGTTAAGCAGGCCGGCGGCTCTCAGGGTGGCTTCCTCTTCCGGCTCGTCCGGAAGCTTCGGGAGGGCGGCGCACTCCACCTCCACCCGGGCCAGGCAATATTTCAAATCCCCGACGAATGTTTGCGCGACAATCTTCTGGAGTTCAATTCCGGTTCGCAGCTTTCTTCGGGCATGATCCAAATCGCCAACCAGCCAGAGTAAGTAGCCCTGACCGATCAGGGAGGTGATGTTGGCCGGGTTCACTTTCAGGACGGCTTCATACTTTCCCACCAGGTCGTCGACGCGCGGCTTCGTGATGTCGTCGTTATCCCGCGCCAGCAGGTCGGAAAAGAAGGCGAATCGATAGAGAGTAATCTCCGAGTCAGGATTCAGTTCGCGCGCTTCATTCAGATAGCTCAGCTTTTGGGGCGGTCCGGGCGCCAGTTGGGCCTTGGCCAGCAACAGAAAGATCCGCACGCGGGCGGGAGTGCTCTCAGCCGCGAAAGCATCGGCCAACTGCAGAGCATTCAGGGCTTTGCCCGAATCGGCAAGCAGGGAATAGGCCAGCGCAGCCACGGCAAATGTTTCGCAAAGATCCTCGCGAGCCTTCTCATATAGTGACTTGCGCCAGATGGGTTCAGAAACGGCGTCTTGGGCCAGTGCGATCGCCGACGTGGGCAAGGCCTCAATGAGTTGCTCCAGACTGGCAGGCAGCCGCGCGCTTCCGTGAGGGAGGAAGGCGTTGTAGCAGTGAGCAAACAGCTCAGTGGCGCCCTTCAGCTTTGGCCGGGTTTCGAAAATGGGATTGCGCTGGCGTCCCGCCATCTCTGAGACAAGCCGGCGGTAAATGAGGCAGCGCGAGTACCCCAGCTTGGTCTTCGCTTCCGCATCGAGGGCGGCTCTGAGTCCGGTGGATTCCCACGAAACCAGCCAGTTGTACTTGAGCGCGATTCGCTTCATCAGCCGGTGCGTGGGGCTGGCCCTCAACTCGTCGAGTGACGACCGGTACATTTCGAGAGCGCGGTCATAGGCATCGATGGTGTTCGAGGTCTCAAAGTCCTCGGCTTCCACGGCGCGGGCCAACGCCCGCAGCGCGTTGGTCGGGAACAGCGTCATCTTATCTTCGAGATCGGTCTCAATCTGTTTATAGATCTCCGTCGCGGCGCTGGAGTAGACGCGCTCCACCAGACGCGAATATTCGGTTGAACTCAGCGTGGCGCGGTCGTTTTTCCCATCGGGGCTGCGCTCTAACGGAAGACGCACCGGATAGGCCAGAGTGAACGAGTTGCCTTCCGCGCCGATGCGAACGCGCGGCCAGACATGAAGCATCCATCCGTCGTCCTCTTCTTCGCGGATGGCATAGCTTCCTTCAATATGGAAGTGTGAAGTGGGGTTGGTCCCTTTCGCCGCTCCGACAGCAGGATTTTCGAGTAAGGAAAAGCGGCGAACACGCCGGTTGAGGCGTTCAGTCAGGTCGAAGCTGAGCAGGTTCATCTGGTCGATTCGATCCACTGTGAAGCGAGCGCCAGGCGTCGAGTCCACGTTCGCGAAGGCCTTCATCGAAAAGGTGTAGCGAAACGGCTCCTTCGATTGCTTAAAAAGGAAGCCAGTGTAACGCGCTAGCACCCAGACCGCCGCCGCCACGAAGAAAACGAGAACCGGAAGGAAGGCGAATTTTCCCAAACCGGGAGCCAGTTTGGAGAGGTCGCCAAGTTTCACCAGTAGAGCGATCTGGCTTAGGCCGGAGACCACCGCGATAACGAGGCTCCATCTGCCGGTATAGCGCCTGGATTCCAGGGTCTTCTCGATGCCTTGCAGGCTGTCGAGCGTCTTGGTCTCTGGAATCCAGTCGGTGAGCGTCATCGGGCCTTCGAGGCGATGTCTCGTCAGTTAGCCAGTATATTGCTTCCGGAACTGGGTCCCCCGTGGCGCGGCTGACGGAAGAGGAGACAGGAATGTCGGCTCAGCCGGCTAAAAGCCCGCGCCACGGAGATTCTTGTCTCCTCTAACCACTCCGTCACCCTCTTTGCACGTCGCGGTGGGATTCCTTCACGCCGTAGCCGGCTTTTTTCAATCGCGCCGTGATCTCATGTGCAATCATCACCGAGCGATGCTGCCCGCCCGTGCATCCGATCGAGATTGTCAGATAGCTCTTCCCCTCGCGAATGTAGTGCGGCAACAGATACACAAGCAACGCCGTGATCCGGTCCAGGAACTCCACCGTTTGTGGAAACGACCGGATATAGCGCGCCACGCTAGGATGCCGCCCGCTCAGCGGCTTGAACTCGGGAATGTAATTCGGATTCGGAAGAAAGCGGACATCGAATACCAGGTCGCTATCGGTGGGCACGCCGTTGCGGAACCCGAAGCTGTTCACATAAATCACAATCTGCTTGGCTTCGCGTTTGCCGCCGAAGCGCTCCACAATCAACGCGCGCAGGTCATGCACGGTCAGCTTCGACGTGTTGATACTGAAATCGGCCAGCGCCTGAATCGGCGTCAGTTGTGAGCGCTCCTCCTGAATGCTCTTCAAGACGGACGCCTCGGTCCCCAGCGGATGCGGACGCCGCGTCTCGCTGAAACGGCGCTGCAGAACCTCATCTTCGGCATCCAGGAACAGCAGCGTGGAGTCGATCTTTTGGCGCAGGCTGTTGTATATGGACGGGAACTCCTTCAGCGCGTCCCCTTCGCGAATATCGATCACCAATGCCGCGCGGCGGGCGCTGCGGGATTCACGCGTCAAATCGGCAAACTTCGGCACCAGCGCGATGGGAAGATGGTCGACACAGTAATAGCCGAGATCCTCAAAGGCTTTGAGAACCGTGAGCTTACCGGAGCCGCTCAGCCCGGTAATGATGACCAGCCGGGGCTTGTTGGCCGCCTCGATGGCCTCCACATTGGCCTTCACCGGCTTTGCGGTTTTCGGCGGTTGCTTCGCTTTGGCCATTCGTTTCCCATATGGGACCTTGGTGTTGGATAGCGCCCCGTGCCCTGTGTTTGACTGCCGGCCAGAGAAGCTCGTTAGCAAAACCGAACGGCGCCCGTTTCAAGGGCATGCCGTCCGTCACGTTTCGATCAGATCCAGATGGCCATCGCGGCGGCGGACCAGAACAGTCAGGGCGTCTTTGTCGACATCCCGATAAACAACATAATCCTCGCCGTTGTCAAGCGAGAGAATCGCTTCTTCCAGCGACATCGGCTTCTGTCCTTTGCCGTATGCGATTGTAAATACCCTGGGAATTCTCTTCACCGGGGCCGTCTTGGCCACCGCTCGACCCTGCGATTTGGTCTGGACAATCGGCCCCGCCGCGGTTTTCACCGGGGCAGCCGCTTGAGCCTTCTCAATCAGCTTCGCTTTCGTGGCTCGCGTGTTATTCGAGTCGCGATGCGTATCCCGCCACCGGGTTCGCAGCTTGATGATCTGTTTATCGAGATTTTCCACCGCTTCGGTGACCGCGGTGAGCAGATCTCCAGCCGAGCTGACGCCGCACAACTGGCGATCGTAGATATTCAGCTTCACCTCCACTTTGTGAAGATGCCGCTCCTCCTGGTGAAAGACGTGTGCTTCCCGCTCGCCTCGCTGCTCAATCATTCTGCCGAGCTTTGAAAGCTTCGCCTCCACCTTCTTCTCAAGTTGCGGAGTGAATTCCTTGGTTTTGCCGGTATAGACAACCTTCATCATCGTCTCCCCTGGCGGACCGTCGTGCCAGACTGGCGGCTCCCAGATAACATCTTTCGGGCCTGGATTCCGCCCCAAAGGGCGCACCGCGGACCTCTATTCTTACTCTCGAACGCGGCGTTGGTGGGTGGAAGGAATCTTCAAATCCTCACGATACTTCGCCACCGTTCGCCGCGTCACTTGAATCCCTTCATCTTCCAGGCGCGAAGTGATCTGCTCATCGGTCAAGGGGTGCGCCGGGTTCTCTTCCTCAATCATCTTTTTCACCCGCCGCTTCAAAATCAACAGAGGCGTGCCGCCGCCCGAAGGACCCTGCACGGCTTCCGAGAAGAAGTACCGCAATTCGAATACCCCTTGCGGCGTGTGAGCATATTTGTTCGCTACCGCCCGGCTCACCGTGGATGGATGGACACCTATCTCTTCGGCAACTTCCTTGATCATCATCGGCTTCAAACAGTCCAGGCCGTGTTCAAACAAGTCGCCCTGCCGGCGGACAATCGACTGGCAGACGCGGAGGATGGTCTGCTTCCGCTGCTCGATGTTCTTGATCAACTGCAAAGCGGAGGCGTAGCGCTCCTTCACGTAGTTGCGGACATCCTTGCTCGGCTCCCGGTCGCGGTCCAGCATCCGCTTGTAGTCGCCATTCAGCCGCAACTGCGGAACGTCCTCATCGTTTAACGTGATCAGATAATCGTCGCCGTCTTTGGTGATGTAGACGTCGGGCTCCACCTGGCGCGCATCGCTTCCGCCGTAACGCAGGCCCGGCGCCGGGTCCAGATGCCGGATCGCATCGATGGCAATCTGGATGTGTTCCGGCGGCCGCCCCAGCACCTTGGCTAACTGGCTGAGCTGCCGGGTTTCCAACAGCTTCAGATGGTCATGCACAATCTGCCAGGCGACTCCGTCCTTGCCGCCGCGGGCTTCCAGTTGCAGCAACAGGCATTCGCGGAGGGTCGAGGCCCCAACGCCCGTCGGTTCGAGTGACTGGACTGCCTTCAGGCCGGCGCGGACCGCTTCGAGGGTCAGCCCTTCGGAGACCGCAATCTCCTCGAGCAATGTGGTCAGATAGCCACTCTCTTCGAGGTTACCGACAATCGATCTGGTCGCCTGTCGGACTTCCTCCGGCAGCAACAGCACGCTCAACTGCGATTGCAGATGATCGGCTAACGTGACCGGCGATGAGAGAAATGTCTCAAACGACGGCTTCTCGACGCTCTCCGAGGCGGGACTCTTGAATCCCGGATCGAGGTAGTCATCGAAGAAGCTTCCGAAATCAATCTCGTCGAAGGGATCGGTCTTGGCAGGCTCCTCTACCGGACTCGCTCCAATTTCGCCGCCCACCAAGGCTGGGGGCGCTTCAACTTCCGGTGCGTCAAAGACTTGCAGGGATTCAGTGGCCGCTGACCGGTCCAGAAAGTCATGATCGGCGGGTTCAGCGTGGTGCTCGCGCTCAAGCAACTCCTGCACTTCCGCCTGTGTGAGTTCCTCACCGCCATCGGCGGCCTCTTCCAGAACCGGGTTTTCGGCGATTTCATTGATAATCATGTCCTTCAACTCCAACCGGTTGAGTTGAAGAACCGTGACCATCTGCACCAGTCCGGGCGTGAGTACTTGCTTCTGCTGGACTCCTAAATGCAGGCGTTGCGAAAGCGAACTCATGAGACTCAGTTTAACACCCGAGCGCGCCATGCCACCTTTTGAACCACCAGGATTTATTGGTGTTTGAACGCGCCGGTTAGGTGTTGCATGCCCCAGTTTCAATGGTGTGAGAAGGCCGGAGCGGGCGAGTGGAGCTTACTGTATTTCGCCGGGGCTGGGCGGCAGCGAGAAGTTCTCGCCCAGGTAGATGCGCCGGACTTCCGGATCGTCCGCCAGGGCGCGCGGAGAGCCCGACCGGAAAATCCGGCCGTCACTGATGATGTAGGCGCGGTCTGTCACGGCAAGCGTTTCGCGGACGTTATGATCTGTGACCAGAATGCCGATTCCCGACCGCTTCAGATCCCAGATGATCTTCTGAAGCTCTCCTACCTGGATCGGGTCGATACCGGAAAAGGGCTCGTCAAGCAACAGGAAACTCGGCTCCAGCACCAAAGAGCGGGCGATCTCAACGCGCCGCCGCTCACCGCCCGACAACATATAACCTTTGCTGCGCCGAACTGTCTCAAGGCCCAACTGCGAGATCAGCACCTTCATCCGCTCACGCCGTTCCCGCCCCCCGATGGGCAGGGTCTGGAGAATGGCCATCAGGTTGTCTTCCACGCTCAGCTTACGAAACACCGATGCTTCCTGCGGCAGGTAGCTGACGCCGCGCCTCGCCCGCTGATACATGGGCAGGCGGGTCATGCGGTCGTCATCCAGCAGCACTTCGCCGGAATCGGGATTGATCAGGCCAACGATGATGTAGAAGGATGTCGTCTTCCCGGCGCCGTTCGGACCCAGCAGACCCACCACCTCGCCCTGTTGCACTCTTACCGACACGTTATCCACGACACGGCGTCCGTTGTAGGATTTGGAGATTTCCTGGGTTTGCAGAACTCTCATGAATGCTTGCGGGGGCTGTCTCCCACCATAACAGGGGCTGCCAGGTTAGGGCCCGAGGGACTTCCCTAATCCCACTCGCCGGCCTTTTGCAACTTCTTGATCTTCCGGCGAATGATGTCGCGCTTCAGCGGACTCAAATGACTCAAGAATAGAATTCCATGCAGATGGTCGATCTCATGCAGCATGGCTCTTGCCAGAAGCTCCATGCCGTCGAGCTCGATGCGGTGTCCGCTTTCATCGTGGCCGGCCACCCTGACAAGGTTGGCCCGCTTCACCGGCTCGCGGAACCCGGGGATACTCAGGCAGCCTTCTTCTCCCACCTGCATGCCTTCCTGGTTGAGGATTTCCGGGTTAATGAGAATGAACTTCTTGCTTTCGTCTTCGCCCGCGGACGTGTCGATAACCGCTACACGGAGGCTGATTCCGACCTGCGGAGCGGCCAGGCCCAGGCCCTTCGCCGCGTACATCGTCTCCCACATATCCGCGATTAATCCGCGCAGCTCGGGCGTGTTGAAGTTTGTCACCGGGCCAGCCGGCTTCTCCAGTACCGGGTCCCCATATTTCACAATCTTTCGAATCATTTTCTGTCCACTCAAGGGCCTGATCGGCGATGCCGCCACTAATTATGTGCTGAACCGGAGACTTTATTTCTTAGTAACTCTTCACCTGCGCCAAGTAGCCCTCGTAATTTCGCTTGGTTTCGCGCAGCGAATCGCCCCCGAACTTTTCGAGGAAGGCGGCCGCCAGAACAATGGCCACCATGGCTTCTCCCACCACCCCCGCCGCCGGAATTACGGCCACGTCACTGCGCTCATAAGCCGCCAGCGCCGAATCGCGAGTGGTCAGATCCACCGATTCCAGCGGCCGCCGCAGCGTGGAAATCGGCTTCAAAAGGCCACGCACCACTACGTCCTGTCCATTGGTAATTCCGCCCTCTAGTCCTCCAGCCCGGTTCGAGCCCCGGTGGAAGCGCGATTCGGCTTTGTCGTAGTGAATGGTGTCCTGCACCGCCGAGCCAAAAGACATAGCGCCCTCTTCGGCCTTCCCGATCTCGACGCCCTTTACGGCCTGAATGGAGACGATGGCTTGTGCCAGACGGCCATCCAAACGGGTGTCCCACGCAATATGCGAACCCAAACCGGTAGGAAGTCCGTGGGCCACTACTTCAAAGATGCCGCCCACCGTGTCTCCGGTGCGGTAGGCTTCGTCGACCACGGCCTTCATGTCATTTTCCGTGCCGGGGTCGACGCAACCGAGCAAGACTTCGTCGCGTTCGCTGAGCTCAACAAGTTCCCGCCAGGTGGCCTCACGCTTCAGCCGGACTGGGCCGACGCCAATCACATGGCTCAATACGCCGATATCGAACTCGGCGAGAAAAGCCTTAGCCAGAGCGCCGACGGCAACGCGCGCCGTGGTTTCGCGTGCACTGGAGCGCTCCAGAATGTAGCGGGCTTCCGGAAAATCGTACTTAATGGCCCCGGCGAGGTCGGCGTGTCCGGGGCGAGGACGGGTGATGGGCTTGTTGCCAATGGGACCCCCCCCTCCCGATGCATCGGCCCCTACGGCGGCCGGCACAGGCGATTCCACAGGTAGGACGCCGCTCCAGTTTTTCCAGTCTTTGTTCTCCAGCAAAATCGCAATCGGGGAGCCGATGGTGATGGAATGGCGAACGCCGGAGACAATATGGGCCCGGTCGGTCTCAATCTTCATGCGTCCGCCCCGGCCGAAGCCTTGTTGGCGCCGCCAAAGTTGCCTGTTGATGGAGCCAAGCGAGATAGGAATACCGGACGGCAGGCCGGTTAGGGTTGCAACCAGGCACTCGCCATGCGATTCCCCCGCCGTTTCAAAGCGAAGCATGCGTTTCACTAATGGTAACGTGCAGCGCGGCGGAGGCTCAGCGGGTGTAGGGCAGGTTGTAAACCTGCGGCCGATTGTCAATCGGCCTCCGGAGTTATCTGCCCGACGCTGCACCTGCCCCACACCTCTCACTCCCCCATTAGTTGCAGCACCACGCTGCGCCGGTGCGGGACGTCGCGATGTTCAAACAAGTAGAGTCCCTGCCAAGTGCCCAATTCCATCTTTCCCCCGACCACCGGAATGCCGGTAGAGACGCCGGTGAGCGTGGTTTTGATGTGGGATGTCATGTCGTCCGCACCCTCCGCCGTGTGACGATACTCCTTGATGTTCGGAGGCACCAGGCGCTCGAAGTAGTCCCGCAAGTCCGCCGTGACGTCCGGATCCGCGTTCTCCTGAATGACGAGTGAGCAGGAGGTATGGCGCACAAAGACCGTCAGCAGGCCATTCGAAATGCCTTGCTCCGCCACCCATCGCTCCACCGCCCGCGTGAAGTGGTAGAACCCCTTGCCGGACGTCGCCACCTGAATCTGAGTATGCGCCTGCTTCATGTTCTCGAGCGGTGCGGAAAAAAGCTATTCGACGGTGACACTCTTGGCCAGATTTCGTGGCTGATCCACGTCGCAGCCTCGCCGCACGGCAATGTGATAGGCCAGGAGTTGCAGCGGAATCATCTCGAGCACCGGCAGCAGCAGCTCGCGAGTCACCGGAATCTCTATCACGAAGTCGGCCATCTTCGCCACATCGTCGTCTCCCTGACAAGCCACCGCCACCACGATGCCGCCGCGTGCCTTCACTTCCTGGATGTTTGAGAGGGTCTTCTCATAGTGAACACGGCTCTCTTCGCTCTCCGGATCCTTCGTCGCGAGCACCACAACCGGCAGATTCTCGTCGATCAGCGCGTTGGGGCCGTGCTTCATCTCACCGGCCGGATATCCTTCCGCGTGAATATACGAAATCTCTTTGAGTTTCAAAGCGCCTTCAAGGGCAATCGGAAAGTGAACGCCGCGGCCCAGATAGAGGAAGTCCGACGCCCGAAACAGCGCCTTGACGATGTGGTCATAGATAGCCGTGTCACAAAGCACCTGCTCCAACTTGCCGGGAATCTGCGCCAACTCCTCCACCAGCCGGAGAGATGCTTCAGCGCTCATCGCCTTACGCACCTGGCCCAGGTACATGGCGAGAATCAACAACGCCGTCAGTTGCGACGTGAAGGCCTTCGTCGACGCGACGCCGATTTCCGGGCCCGCGTGAGTGATCAGCGTGCCATCGGCCTCGCGCGTGATCATGGAGCCGACCACATTGCAAATCGCCAGCACCACCGAGCCCCTCTTCTTCGCCTCTCGCAGCGCCGCCAGCGTGTCCGCCGTCTCGCCCGATTGCGAGATGACGATGGTCAGCGTATTCGGTTGAACGATCGGGTCGCGGTACCGGAACTCGCTGCCGTAGTCCACCTCCACCGGGAGCCGTGCCAGGCGTTCAATGAAATATTTGCCTACCAGGGCCGCGTGCCAACTGGTGCCGCAGGCAATGATTTTGACTTGCTCAAAGTTCAGGAACTGCTTTTCGCTAATGTTCACCTCATCCAGGAACACGCGGCCGCTCTCCTGGCCGATCCGCCCCAGCAGCGTGTCTTTAACGGCGCGCGGCTGCTCAAAGATCTCTTTGAGCATGAAATGCTTGTAGCCGCCTTTTTCCGCCATGATCGGGTCCCACAGAATGCGTGAAACCTGCCGCTTCACTATCTTGCCGTTGAGATCGGTTACTTTTACGCCCTCAGCCGTCAGAACAGCCACGTCGCCGTCAGCCAGGAAGAACATGTCGCGCGTGTAACTGAGGATGGCCGGAACGTCAGATGCGACAAAGGATTCGTTCTCACCGACTCCAATCACCACCGGCGGCCCATGCCGCGCCGCCACAATCTTATTCGGATCGAGGCTCGAAATGGCGCCGACCGCATAGACGCCATGGACACACCTCAGCGCCGCGCGAACGGCGTCTTCCAGTTTCCCGGGCAGATACTTCTCAATCAGGTGCGCCAGAATCTCGGTATCGGTCTCAGTCTTGAAGACGTGCCCCTCGGCGATGAGCTGCTTTCGCAGCGTCAGATAGTTTTCGATGATGCCGTTATGCACCACCACCACTTCGCCTTTGCAATCGCGATGCGGGTGGGCGTTCTCTTCAGTGGGGCGGCCATGGGTGGCCCACCGCGTATGACCGATTCCGTAAGCACCAACCAGCGGATTCAGTCTGATCACTTCTTCCAGATTGCGCAATTTGCCCGAAGCGCGACGCACTTCTATGGACTGATTCGCGCCGAGTACGGCCACCCCGGCGGAATCGTAGCCGCGGTATTCCAGGCGCCGCAGGCCATCGATAATCACCGGGACGGCCTCACGCCACCCGATGTAACCCACAATGCCGCACATGAACCAAGGGTATCTTACGGTGGAGGGGAGGGGCCTTTGACTAAGGCGGAAGGGCCGAATGCTATCGGCGAATAGAAGGTAAGCGTGGAATCCGTCAGTCAACAATCTCGACGCGGTAGTCCTCGATCACCGGGTTCGCCAATACGTCTTGCGCCAGAGTCTCAAGCGTGGCCTGTGCCGTCTCCTTCGTCAGGTCGCCGCTCAGGCCGATCTCGAAGTACTTCCCCTGCCGGACCGACGCAATCTCCTGATGCCCCAGACCATTCAACGCGTGGCAAATTGTTTGACCCTGCGGATCGAGGACCGAAGGCTTCATCCAGACGTAAACGTGTGCTTTCATCCATCCTCATTGTAGGGCTTCAGGAACGGCAACCCGCCAGACTACGCGCCGGCGCGCCTCGACTCGTTATACTCAGCCCTATGATCGCCGGACCGCTCCCAAGAATCCCACGTCTCCTTGCAGTGACTGCTCTGTGTGCCGTGCTCGCTATCGCCCCAGGCTCGTCATCTCTCAAGGCTGCCGACCCGGCTTCTTCCGCAATCCTGAGTGTGATGAACCGTCAGCAAGACGCCTGGAACGCCGGCAACGTAGCGGAATTCGTTCGGTATTACGCCGACGATTGCATCTTCTTCAGCAAGTCCAAGTTGGTTGGGCGGGAGGCGCTTCGCAAACGCTATGAAACCACTTACCCCACCCCCGAATCCATGGGCAAGCTCACCTTCAGCGAGCTGGAGGTGAAGCAACTGGATGCGAACGCCGCCATCGTCCTGGGTCACTTTCATCTGGAACGAACGGCTGCGGGCGGCGGCAAT
Organism: Acidobacteriaceae bacterium; assembly: GCA_903970405.1. Taxonomy (GTDB): domain Bacteria; phylum Acidobacteriota; class Terriglobia; order Bryobacterales; family Bryobacteraceae; genus CAJCIT01. Next base: position 21,213 of record CAJCIT010000036.1, read on the forward strand.
GCCGACGGCGTATTCAGCCTTGTTTTCGCGCTGCACGACGGCCACTGGCAAATTGTTCTCGATCACACCAGTTAGCCGCAACTCTACTATTTCGATCTGGCTGCGAAGTCTATACTGGGAAAACTATGTCCACGTCCAACATTGAAAGAGAGTTAGGGTTTAACACGCGCGCCCTGCATGCGGGCTACGATCCTGACCCTACCACCCACGCCCGGGCCGTGCCCATCTACCAATCCACGTCGTTTGTGTTCGAGGACACCACTGATGCGGCACAGCTCTTTGCCCTCCAGAAGTTTGGCAATATTTATTCGCGCATCATGAACCCCACTACAGCGGTTCTGGAGGCGCGAGTGGCCTCGCTCGAAAACGGGGTTGCGGCGCTGGCCACATCCAGCGGCCAAGCCGCGCAGTTTCTCGCGCTGGCCACCATCGGCCACCCAGGCGACCATTTTGTCGCCGCAAGCACGCTTTACGGCGGAACCTTCACTCAGCTCGACGTCACCATGCGCCGCCTCGGCTTCGACTTCACTTTTGTCGAGCCGGACGATCCTGAAAACTTTCGTAAGGCCATCACACCCAAGACGCGCGGCATCTACGGCGAAACCATCAGCAACCCTCGCAACAATATCCTCGATCTGGAGGCGGTCGCCAACATTGCGCACGAAGCCGGCGTGCCCTTTATCGTCGACAACACCTTTGCCACGCCGTACGTCACACGTCCCATAGATTATGGCGCCGACGTGGTGGTCCACTCGCTCACCAAGTTCATGGGCGGCCACGGCACCTCCATCGGCGGCATCATTGTAGATAGCGGCAAGTTCCCGTGGAACAACGGCAAGTTCCCCGAGTTCACCGAGCCGGCGCGCGCCTATCACGGCCTGAGGTTCTGGGACACCTTCGCGAACATCAGCTTCATCATCCGCGCCCGCGTCGAAGGCTTGCGCGATATCGGCCCGTGCGTCAGCCCCTTCAATGCCTTTCTTTTTCTACAAGGCATCGAGACGCTCGGTATGCGCATGGACCGCCATCTCGAAAACACTCTGCGCGTCGCCACTTATCTCGAATCCCGCGGCGATGTTTCCTGGGTGAAGTACCCATCCCTCGAGTCCAGCAAATACTATTCGCTCTCCCGGAAGTACACGCCGAAAGGCGCGGGCGCCGTCTTTTCCTTCGGTGTGAAAGGCGGTTTCGAGGCGGCGAAGAAGGTGATCGACAATCTGAAGATCTTCTCCCATCTGGCGAACGTCGGCGACGCGCGCAGCCTGGTGATTCACCCCGCCTCCACCACGCACCAGCAGTTGGCCGAGGCCGAGCAGGAAGCGGCCGGGGTAACGGCCGATATGATCCGCCTCTCAATCGGACTCGAAGATGTTGAGGACTTGACCTGGGATCTGGATCAGGCGCTCACGGCGGCAAGCTGACCTGCGCTGACCGGTAGCGCGCTAAACTGCATCGTCGCTTTTGGCACGCCGTCCGTAGCGCGGTGCGGGCGGTTCCTGCCTGGCCACCCACCCAGAAAAACTGGGATAAAATAAGCAATCCGATGACGCAAATAGATCGCAATCTGCACACCTTGTCCATTTGTTACCGCATCCTGGGCGGTATCTCGGGACTGGTCGTCACCTTGTGGGCACTCATCTTCTTCGGCGGCATTTTCCTGGGCAACGGCTCGATCTCGCTTCTGGGCGCCGCTTTCTTGCTGTTTGTAGTTCTGGTGGGTGTCACCGCGGTGGTGGTTGCCTTTGAGGTTGCCGGCTCACTTCCGAAACACGAGAGCCGTACATTCTGCCTGGTGGTGGCTTGGCTGATTTGCGCCCTGTTCCCGCTAGGCACCGTCCTTGGCGTTCTCACGATCCTACAATTGATCCAGCCCGACGCTGAGCGTGCGTTCTCAGAGGCTGGACAGCCCCGCGCGACGATTGAAGATTCCGGCGCCCCGGCGGCCAGCCCGTCTTCGTAGCCGGTAGAGCTCGATTTTTTTCGGGCTCCTTCCCTGTTACCTCCGTCCTTTACCATGGAGGTTTGCCACCCGTCGATTCACGCCCCGCCGAAACCAACGCCGTTCCAGTGAAGCGAAGTTGGCCCCAAATCTACTTCGGGGTCGCTTTCACGACGCTCGCCACTCTGCTGTTAGAGCTTTCCCTGACGCGGGTTTTTTCAGTCATATTTTTCTATCATTTTGCGTTTCTCGCCATCTCAATCGCCCTCTTCGGCCTGGGTGCGGGTGGCGTGTTTTCATACGTCGTCGCCGGTTGGCGGGGAACGCTGTTCAGCAAACTGGGGCGTCTGGCCATCGCGAACTCGTTTGCCATTGTCGGCTGTCTGGTTTTCCTTCTCACCCAACAGCCGCCGGTCACCATCGGGAAGCTGGCCGCGGTGTATTTTTGCACCTCCATTCCCTTTCTGCTCTCAGGCGCCATCGTCTCGCTGGCCATTGCCGACACCGTGGAGCGCGTTGACCGCGTTTACTTTTTCGACCTTATGGGCGCCGCCGCCGGCTGTGCCTTGCTGGTGGCTTTTTTGAATTTCATCGGCGGTCCGAACACAGTGATCGTTGCGGCGGCGCTTTTCGCTGTCTCGAGCGCCGTTTGGTTCAACCTCGCCAAGTCCGCCCGCGGGCGCATCGTCTCGGTCACACTGGCGCTGGCGCTGGTCGCGCTCATTACCTACAACGCCAAGAACTCCGTGCTGGATGTGCGCTACGCCAAGGACAAGGAATTGAAAGGCGAGGAGTTTGTGAAGTGGAACAGCTTCTCGCGCATTGCCGTCCAGCCCGAGCCGGGCTCCAGCATGAAGAGCATCGTCATCGACGCCGACGCCGCCACCGGCATCGCGAACTTCGATATCGATCGTCTCTCGGTCAAAGAAGTCGAGGATCTGCGGTTTCACGGCCCCGGCTTCCCGTATCTGTTGCGGCCTGGCGCGAAGGCGCTCATCATCGGACCGGGCGGCGGATGGGATGTGGCCCGCGCTCTTGCCTCCGGCAGCAAAGACATTACCGGTGTCGAGATTAACCCGATCATCGCCACCACCATCATGCGGCAGCGTTTTCCCGATTACAGCCAGCGCCTTTACTTCCGCCCCGAGGTGCGCATCGTCGTGGAAGACGGCCGCTCTTTCGTGCGCCGCAGCCCCGAGCGCTACCAGGTTTTGCAGGCCACGCTTGTTGACACGTGGGCCTCCACAGCCGCTGGCGCTTTCGCCCTTTCCGAAAACAATCTCTACACCACCGATGCTTTTCGCGACTACCTGACTCATCTCACCGGCGACGGCATCATGGCCTTTACGCGTTGGGGCTTTGTGCCCCCCCGTGAATCGTTGCGTGCCGTCGCGCTGGCCCAACGCGCTCTCCAGCAACTCGGGGAGAACGACGCCGCGCGCCATATTATGGTGGTGCGGGAGGATGTCGGTAAACTCCAGGGCTGGGGCGCGCAAGATACCATCCTTGTCTCCCGCAATCCGTTCTCGCCAGGCGATATCGCGACGGTGCTGAATTCGCTCGGTCCGGCGAAGATGGAAGCCGTCTATGTACCGGGAACCGCCCGCGCCACTCCCTTCCGCGACTTATTACTGAGCCCGAATCCCCAGACCTTCTTTGAGAGTTACACCTTCGACGTGCGGCCCGTCAGTGACGACCGGCCCTTCTTCTTCTTCACCGTCCAGCCCCGCGATCTTTGGCATTACTTCCTGACCGGCTCGCATGAGACCGAGGATTACAAGGTCAATCGGGCGCTTCCATTGCTCTTCGGGTTAGTGGCCGTCAGTATCGTTGCCACGCTGATCATTCTGGCTCTTCCGCCGCTGCTGCTGGGCCATCGTCTGCCGCGCCAGCCCGGCTCCCTGAAGTCTCTGCTGTACTTTCTCGCTATCGGCGCCGGATACATCCTCATCCAGGTGGCGCTCATTCAGAAGTTCGTTCTCTTTCTCGGGCACCCCACTTACGCGCTGACGGTGATCATCTTTTCCATGCTCGTCTTCAGCGGTCTCGGCAGCCTGCTCAGCAAGAAGGTGATTCGGGATTCGGACCGCCGCCTACAGCAAGTGTTGCTGACCATTGCGGCGTTGGTCGGCGTTCTGGCGATAGTGGTGACGCCCATCACAGAAGGCGGCGTCGGCTTGCCGTTTGCGGTAAAGGCTTTGATTTCCGTCCTGCTGATTGCCCTGCCGGCCTTCGCCATGGGTATGCCATTTCCAACCGGACTCGGACGCCTGGAGAAAACGATGCCGGCGTCAGTGCGCTGGGCTTGGTCCATCAACGCCGCGTCCAGCGTGCTGGGCTCAGCCGGCGCTATCTTCCTGGCCATCTATCTCGGCTTACAAACCACGCTCATGATCGGCGGCGCGCTTTATCTCTGCGCGCTGCTGACCGCGAGCTTCTCACCGCTGATGCACCGCCGCGCGGCGGCACGCGCCCAGCCCTACTGAGCCGCGTCCGTTTATCTCGAGGATTTTTCCCACGTCCTCAGGGAGCGACCGGTTGGCAAAGCAGGGTCAGCACCGCAGTCGCGCCTTGAGACGGACGGTCGCGGCTGAAGTAGAAATCGCAGCTTGCCTCGGCCAACCGCTTCGGGAAAACTACGAGGATGCAGGCGCGTCCCAACGGGGTTAAACTGTTGGTGGACATACTTATGCATCGCAGATTCCTTGTGCCTTTGGCCGCCGTCTCGTTCCTTGTATCCTCCACCCTGGTGTTAGCTGACGAACATCGCGAGGGCGGTGGGACTTTCCATCCTGGTCCAGCCCCCGCGCACGGGCCCGCCCCCTTTAAGGAGGGACATCCAGCCCCTAAGGACGTTCAGGGCCACCCGGAAGCGCCGCACGTCCATGAAAATGGGAAGTGGGTCGGTCATGACCAGGGCCGCAACGACCCCCGCTTCCATTTAGACCACCCCTTTGAGCATGGCCGTTTCACGGGTGGTTTTGGCCGGGGACACGTGTGGCATCTCGCCGGGGGCGGACCTTCCCGCTTCGGATTCAACGGATTCTTCTTCAGCGTCGCTGCCTTCGACCTCGGCTATGTTGGCGACTGGCTTTGGGACTCTGACCAAGTCGTGATTTACGAAGATCCCGACCATATCGGTTGGTACCTGGCGTACAACATGCGCCTTGGCACGTACGTCCACGTGATGTACTTGGGCGCCTAACTACTAAGTCAGAAGGCCTTATTTGCCGGGGAACTGGCGATCGAGATCGAGATTCGCTTCTAGAACGTTGACCCGCGGCTCGCCCAGAAAGCCGAGTTGGCGGGATTCGGTATGCGCCGCCAAAATGCTGCGGGCCTGATCGACCGTGATATGACGGGCGGACGCAATGCGTGGCAGTTGCGAATCGGCAAAGGCCGGGCTGATGTGCGGATCGAGACCGCTGGCGGAAGTGGTGATCGCGTCCGAGGGAATCGGCCCCGTGAAAGCCGGGTTGTCCTGCCGGAACTTCACCGCATCGGCCTTCACACGGTCAAGCAGCTTTTGACTGGTGGGGCCCAGATTGGTGGCGGCCGATGCGGCAGCATCGTAGTTTGCCGCCGACGCCCGAGGATGAAAATACGCGGCGTTGGCAAATGACTGCGCCAGAAGACTGGAGCCGACCTCATGCCCGTTCCGCGAGACCAGACTCCCGTTGGCCTGACGCGGCAGCAGGAGCTGGCACAGCACGGTGACGGCGCCCGGATAGACGAGGCCGGTGAGGACCGTGAGGACCAAGGTGATTCGAAATGCCGGTGCGAGTTGACTCCACATAGTCTTTTCTTTCTTCTCAATTCTCTCTATGCCAGGTGCAGATAGTGCAGCATCTGATCCAGCACCCAGATACCCGGGAACGGCGCGAACAGGCCGCCGACCCCATAGATCAGCAGGTTGCGGCGCAGCAGTGAAGCCGCATTGGCCGGACGGTATTTGACGCCGCGCAACGCCAGCGGCACCAGCGCGATGATGATCAGCGCGTTGAAAATGACAGCGGCAAGGACAGCGCTTTGCGGCGAATGCAGGTGCATGATGTTGAGTGCGCCAAGAGCCGGGTAGGTCACGGAAAACATCGCCGGAATGATCGCGAAATACTTCGCAACGTCGTTCGCGATCGAGAACGTGGTGAGCGCTCCGCGCGTAATCAGCAACTGCTTTCCGATGGCGACCACTTCAATCAGCTTGGTGGGATTACTATCGAGATCCACCATGTTGCCGGCCTCTTTGGCAGCCATGGTTCCGGTGTTCATGGCGAGGCCAACGTCGGCTTGGGCCAGTGCCGGCGCGTCATTGGTGCCATCGCCGGTCATCGCCACCAAGCGGCCTTCGGCCTGTTCGCGCTTAATATAGTTGAGCTTGTCAGCGGGCGTGGCCTGGGCCAGAAAATCGTCCACGCCCGCCTCGGCGGCAATGGCGGCGGCGGTCAGTGGATTGTCGCCGGTGATCATAACCGAGCGAATGCCCATGGCCCGCAACTGGCCGATGCGATCCTTCATGCCGCCTTTGACGATGTCCTTGAGATGGATGATACCGAGGACGCGAGCGCCATCGGCCACCGCCAGTGGCGTGCCCCCATGGCGTGAGATGCGGTCAGAGAGTTCGCGGACCGAGTCGGTTGAACGCCCGCCTTGTTCCTCCACGAAGCGAATAATGGCCTCTGTGGCGCCTTTGCGCAGATGGCGGCCCCTGATGTCCACGCCGCTCATGCGCGTGTATGCCGAAAATGGCAGGAAAGTGGCCTCCTGTTCCGCAACATTACGTCCGCGCAACCCATACTTCTCTTTCGCCAGCACCACCACCGAACGCCCTTCGGGAGTCTCATCGGCGAGGCTTGAAAGCTGCGCGGCGTCGGCCAGTTCAGCCTCCGTCACGCCCTCGGCTGTGAGGAATTCAACGGCTTGCCGGTTGCCAATGGTGATGGTACCGGTCTTATCCAGCAGCAGCGTGTTCACGTCGCCCGAGGCTTCCACGGCTTTACCGCTCATGGCCAGGACGTTATGCTGCATCACGCGATCCATGCCGGCAATGCCGATGGCGCTCAGCAATCCGCCGATGGTGGTGGGGATCAGGCAGACCAGCAGCGAAACCAGCACGGCGATGGAGGGCACGGCGCCGGCGCCGGCGCTGGTCACGCTATAGGACGCGAAAGGCGGCAGCGTGGCAACGGCCAGCAGAAAGATCAGCGTGAGGCCCGCGATCAAAATGTTCAAGGCAATTTCGTTAGGCGTCTTTTGGCGCTCGGCGCCCTCCACCAACGCGATCATGCGGTCAAGAAATGTCTCACCGGGGTTGGACGTAATCTTGATCTTGATGCGGTCGGAGAGCACGCGCGTGCCACCGGTGACGGCGCTGCGGTCGCCGCCAGATTCGCGAATCACGGGCGCGCTTTCGCCGGTGATCACCGATTCATCCACCGTGGCGATGCCATCCACCACTTCGCCGTCGCCGGGAATCAATTCACCGGCGTCCACCTGGACTAGATCGCCGGCGCGGAGTTGAGCGCCGGTTACTTCTTCGATCTTTCCGCTGCCTGTGATGCGCTTGGCGATGGCGTCGGTCTTTGTCTTTCGCAGAGCGTCGGCTTGGGCTTTACCGCGGGCTTCGGCCATCGCTTCCGCAAAGTTAGCGAAGAGAACGGTGAACCAGAGCCACAGGGCGATCTGGAATTCAAAGCGGAGATCGCCGGCGCCTTTCACCGCGTCCCGGATGAGCAGCAAGGTGGTGAGCGCGGCGCCTACTTCGACGACGAACATCACAGGATTCTTGGCGAGCCAGAGCGGATTCAGCTTGCCGAAGGAATCGCGGACGGCGCGGCCGAGTATCTCTTTGTCGAAGAGCGGACGCGCCCGCACCAGCTTCTTTGGAATGAGACTGGTGGGATCGTTATCCACAGCGGGAGGAGGGAACGTCGTAGCCATGGTCAACTCCAGAAACCAATCATTGAAAACAATTGTCCGCTCTGCATGAGGAAGTGCTCGACAAGCGGCCCCAGCGACAGGGCGGGGAAGAAGGTCAGGGCGCCGACAATAATCACAGTGCCGACTAAGAGTCCCACAAACAAGGGCCCGTGAGTGGGAAACGTCCCGGAAGTGGTGGCGATCTTCTTCTTGGACGCAAGACTGCCGGCCGCGGCCAGCAAAGGCAGCAGAAACAGAAAGCGGCCGATCAACATCGCAAATCCGGTGGTGAGGTTGTACCAAGGCGTATTCGGCGAAAGACCGCCGAAGGCGCTGCCGTTATTGCCGGTGGCGCTGGAGTAGGCGTAGAGAATTTCGCTGAAGCCGTGCGGACCGCCGTTCCCGAGGTTCGCCGTGGCGGGAGCGCTGGCGGTGGGCGCGGGCTTCGGCGCGCCGGAGGCCGGATTCAGGTACTGGCTCTTATCCCAATCGAAGTGGATCACGCTGGTGACGCCGCTGAAGCAAAGGATACTGGCGGCGGTGGCGATCAGGGCCAGCATCGCCATCTTGACCTCTTTCCCTTCGATCTTCTTGCCAAGGTATTCCGGCGTGCGGCCCACCATCAAGCCGGCGATGAACACCGCGAGGATGGCGTACAGCAGGATGCCGTAAAGTCCAGCGCCGGTACCCCCGAAGATGACCTCGCCCGTTTCAATATTGAAGAGCGGGACGAGGCCGCCGAGCGGCGTAAAGCTATCGTGCATGGAGTTCACCGCGCCGCAACTTGCGTCCGTAGTGATCACGGCGAAGAGCGCCGAGCCGGCAATGCCGAAGCGGAGTTCCTTGCCTTCCATGTTTCCGCCGGGCTGCGTGTCGCTGGCCGCGACGGCCACGCCTTGACGCGCCACCAGCGGATTCCCGGCCTGTTCCGCGGGGTACGCGATGAAGACTCCGGCCAGGAACATGATGCTGCACGCGGCGAAGATGGCCCAGCCTTGGCGCGTATCGTTCACCATCTTTCCGAACGTGTAAGTGAGACCCGCCGGGATGAGGAAAATCATCAGCATCTGGATGAAGTTCGAAATCGGCGTGGGATTCTCAAACGGGTGCGCCGAGTTGGCGCCGAAGAAACCGGCGCCGTTGGTGCCGATCATCTTGATGGCTTCCTGCGACGCCACCGGGCCCTGCGCGATCGTTTGAGTAGCGCCTTCCAAAGTCTTTACCACGTCATAGTGCTTTAGGTTTTGAATGACGCCCTGTGAGCATAAGACCAGCGCGCCAACGACGGAAAGCGGCAGAAGAATGTATAGAACAGACCGCGTCATGTCCACCCAGAAGTTGCCTACCGTCTTGGCCTGTTGCCGGGCAAAGCCCCGGACCAGAGCGATGGCAATGGCGATGCCCGCGGCGGCTGAACAGAAGTTCTGGACGGTGAAGGCAGCCATCTGAACGAAATAGCTGAACGTCGATTCCCCGCTATAGGCCTGCCAGTTGGTATTGGTGGGGAAACTGGCGGCGTTATTGAAGGCCAGATCGGGAGTTACAGGCGTTGCCCCCGTGGGAGCATGCGCGGTGCCAAAGCCTTGCGGGTTGAACGGCAGAATACCCTGCAGGCGCTGAATCAGGTAGGTAAATAGGATGCCGGCCAGGCTGAACGCCAGCAGGCTGGCGGCGTAACGGGTCCAATGCTGCTCTTCGTCCTCGCGCACACCTGAGAGCCGGTAGATCAGGCGCTCAATGGGTTGCACGATGGGGTGAAGGAAGGTCCTTTCGCCAGAGAAGACGCGGGCCATGAACAGGCCCAACGGTTTCGTCAGCAGCAACAGCAGAAGAAAATAGACGGCAATTTGAAGCAGGCCAACGGCGGTCATAGATGAAGCTTTCGGGGAGCCATTCTCGCGAGTGGAGGGAACGCCCTAGAATTTTTCGGGGCGCAGCAGAGCATAAATGAGATAGATAAAGAGGGCCAGCGATACGATTCCAGCAAGCAGGTAGTCCATGGTGTTTCCCTTCAGGCGCACCGCCTAGAGGCGATCACAGGCTTTTGTAAAGGCCCAGCAGACGCCCAGGAACAGAATCGCGAGGGCGCAGTACACAAGGTCAAGCAGCATAAATTCCAGGGTAAACGCGAGCCACTAAGGATGTCCTTACGCGGACCTAAAGATCTCCTAAAGGAAAGCCACGGCTCGGACCCCACTCCGATACCATGAAAGCCGCTATGCCCCTCACGTCGCGCCGTAGTTTCCTGCGAACATCCGGATTTGTTGTCGCCGCCCCCAGCTTGGCCGCTCTTGTGGCCAAGCAGCCGCTGGACGAAGCTGGTTACGGGGACGTTGACCTCGCGCCCGGCCTCGCTCAAACCCAGTTTGAGCAGACGCAATCGGTTCTGCTGGCGCTGAACGAGGACAGCCTCTTGAAGCCCTGGCGGCTCCGCTCCGGACTCCCAGCGCCGGGACCCGATCTTGGCGGCTGGTATGACGAACTGCCGCTCGATAAGACGGAAAGCGGCGGCCACGGCTTCGCGCCCGGCCACTGCTTCGGCCAGTGGATCTCTGCCCTCGCGCGCGGCTACGCCATCAATCGTGCGCCTGCCACCAGGGTGCGCCTGATCCGGCTCCTCGACCTCTATGAACCCGCCATCTCCACTCGGTTCTATACAAACTTCCGCTTCCCGGCCTATAACTACGACAAGATGGTGATCGGTCTCATCGATGCACACCGCTTCGCCGGCCTGAGTCAGGCGTTGCCGCTGCTCGAAAAAACCACCGATGCGGCCGAGCCCCGTCTTCCCCCGCGCGCCCTGGACCGCGATGAGCCGCAGCGCCGATGGCGCGCCTCCATGGGCGAAAACCTGACTGACGACTACACGTGGGACGAGTCGTACACACTCGCCGAAAACCTCTATCTCGCGGCCCGGAACGGCGGCGGCGAGCGCTACCGCATACTGGCTCGCCGGTTCCTTCTGAACGAGACCTACTTCGACCCGCTCTCCGAAAACAAGAACGTCCTCCCTAACCATCACGCTTACAGCTTCTGCAATGCGCTGAGTTCCGCCATGCAGGCCTACCTTTCAGACGGCAGCCAGAAGCATCTGCGCGCCGCGAGCAACGCGTTCGACATGATCGAGTCTACGCAGAGCTTTGCCACCGGCGGCTGGGGGCCAGACGAGGGCTTCGTAAAACCAGGCCGCGGCGAACTTTACCGAAGCCTCGGGACGCATCGGGGCTTTGAAACGCCGTGCGGAAGCTATGCCCATTTCAAGCTCACCCGCTATCTACTACGCGTCACCCGCGATGGCCGCTACGGCGACAGCATGGAGCGCGTGTTCTACAACACCGTGCTGGGTGCGAAGAGACTTGAGGCTGACGGCCGCGCCTTCTATTACTCCGACTACCGTCCCTCCGCGCGCAAGGTATACTTTCCGGACGCTTGGCCGTGTTGCTCCGGCACGTTGCCGCAAGTGGCCGCCGATTACCGCGTGCTCATTTATTTCCTCGATCCGGAAGGCATTTACGTCAACCTCTATCTGCCTTCCACACTGCACTGGACCAGCGCCAACGGAGCACAAGTCTCGATCGAACAAAGCGGCGATTATCCATTGGATGGAAACATTGCGATGCGCGTGCGGATGTCGCGAATGTCTGCCTTCGCGCTACGCCTAAGAATTCCAGCCTGGGCCACCACAACGCCCGGCGCGGCGCTGAGCGTTAATGGCCAGCCTGTTGTACTGCGAATCGAGAAGGGCTTCGCCAGCGTGCGCAGGACATGGAAAGACGATGACCGCGTTCAGCTCCAGCTTCCGATGGCCACGCGGTTGGAATCGATTGACGAGAGCCACTTGGACACAGTCGCCTTGCTGCGCGGTCCGCTTGTTCTGTTCGCGATGGGGGGGCAGCCATCCGCGGTAACAAGGCAACAGTTGCTCGCCGCGGAGCGCGTTCCACAAGAACCGAACTGGCGAGCGAAGACCGAGGCTGGCCCGCTCTTGTTCCGTCCCTTCCTCGCGATCGACGACGAGCCCTATTCCACCTATCTCAACGCCAGCTAGGGCACGCTGCACACAAAGGCAGGGCAGCGCACTATTTCGTCTCAGGCGGACCCAGCGGGCTGGGTATGCAGCCCGTGGTTTCAGCCGTATAAGCGATGCTCGATATCTTCCAGCCGTCGGGAGTCTTTACCAGACTCACCGAATCGATGCCGCAGTGATGAAACTTGCCGTTCAGATAGAAATCGTAGTCCGCCCAAACCACGGCAATGGCGCCGTGCTCCAGAACCTTCGGATTCCACATTCGTTCGAGCCACGCGTCCGTGTTGGAGCCGATGCGGTCCACAAATTTGTCGTATGGCGTCAACGCCGGCGCCTTGCCATCGTTGCGCATCGAGACCATGGTGGCCTCGGGAAGGGCAAAGGCCCGCGCGGCTGTGGCATTGTGAGCCTTCATCGCGTCGAAAAGAGCTTGGACGGTGGCGGCGGGCGTGTCCGTGGCGGCGGACAGCGAGAGCGGAATCAGGAGGGTCAAAAGGGCGCTGAAGAGTCGCATCCAGATAGTGTATCGGTGGACGGGGCTACGGAAGGTTAGGATGGACGCAGGGGTTGCGATGGCGACGGTTGCGCAGAGACTGAGTGTGGCGGAATTCGAGGAGAGATACCGCCACGAAAAACCGTACTACGAATTTTGGCGCGGGGAGGCAATCCAAAAGTCGATGCCGACGTGGTTGCATAGCCTGATCGTCCTGGTCCTGATCGACCTTCTTAAGGAAGCCGGGTTCAAAACAGGTACCGAAGTCAAGCTGAAGATCGATCCGGAATTTCACCCCATCCCCGATGTGATCGCTACTCGGGGACAGTTTGAATTCCCTTACCCGACCCGACCGATGGAAGTGGTAGTCGAAGTTCTGTCCGAGGACGATTCGATGTCTCGCGTGCTCGCCAAGTGCCGTGCTTATCGAGACTGGGGCTTCCAGGAGATTTATGTTGTTGATCCGGCTTCCCGGGTGATCTACCGTTGGGTGGACCGCGGGTTGGAGGAAGTCACCGAGTTTGCGGTCATCCCCGTCGAGCGCGTCTGGCTTTCGCTCGATGATCAGCTTCGCTAGCCGGGCGGTTGCTCGATTCCTGCACGACCGGTGACAGGAGGCGAAGCCACCGCGGTGGGAGAAGGGATGGAGAGAAAGGCCT